>JAWWOY010000451.1:0-7163 GCA_033851195.1 Kribbellaceae bacterium
CGCTGGGCAGGATCGACAGTACGACGGCCGCGCCGACGCAGGTGCTGATCACCGCCACCGCGGGGGTCTCGATGTCCACGGAGAACGGGTTGTCGGCAGGCAGCCGGAACAGCTCGGCCACCCAGCGAAGGTAGACCGCCAACCCGATCATCACGTTGATCGCCATCACCACGGCCAGCCAGATCAGATTCGCATTGATCACCGACTGGAAAGCGGCGAACTTGGTGAACAACCCGGCCAGCCCGGGTGGCAGTCCGGCCAGCACCACCAGGAAGAACACCAGCGCCATACCCAGTCCAGGCTCGGACCGGACCATCCCCCGGTAGTCCGTCAGCATCAACCCACCCGGCCGATGCCGCTGAACCACTGCAACTGCTCCGAAGGCGCCCAGCGTTACCACGACGTACGCCGCGAGATAACCGACAACGGCGCGAGCGTCACCGACGGCAAGCGGCGCCAGCAGGAATCCGACCTGGCCGATCGACGACCACGCGAGCAGCCGCACGGCCTCCTGCTGGCGAAGCGCAGCCAAGTTCCCTACTGTCATGGTGACCGCAGCCAGGATGGCGACGACCACCCGCAGCTGCGAACCGTTCGGCGCCAGCCCGAAGGTCACCAGGACGAGTAGCCCGGCCACACCGGCGGACTTGGACACCACTGCGAGGAAGGCGGTCACCTCGACCGGGGCGCCGGCGTACGTGTCCGGGAGCCAGCCGTGGAACGGAACAGCCGCGATCTTGAAGCCGAACCCGACGATCACGAACAACCCGGCCGCGAATGCGACCCGCCGCAGATCCGGGGCGATCCCCTCCAGCCGCGTGTCGATCGTCTGCAGGTAGAGCGAGCCGGTCACGCCATAGAGATACGAGATCCCGAACAGCATCACGGAGGTCGACAGCACCGAGACCAGGAACGCCTTGAGCGCCGCCTCGGAACCACGCCGATCGCGGCGCAGCGCCACCATCGCGAAGCTCGGCAGCGACACCACCTCGAGCGCGATCACGATCGTCGCGAGGTCGCGGGCCCCGGCCAGCACGGTCGCACCGGACAGCGCGCTGAGCAGCAGGAAGTGGTACTCGCCGACCGGGATGTCACTGTCCAGCAACCGGTACGCCGACAACCCGACCACGCCTAGGCCACCGATCAACAGCACGGCCCAGAGTCCGATCGTCAGCGGTTCCACCATCAGACTGCACTCGGTCGGCCCCGCCACCGCGGCCCGGCAGAAGCCTGGCCGGACCGAGTTGCGCTGCACAGCGATGAACGCCAGCCCGAGCACGATCACGCCACCGGTGATCAGGCTGATCGTCGTGTGCTTGCGTTGCCGGTTGGCGCTGCTCCAGAAGCCGTCGACGACGATCACGCCGATCGCGCCGAGCGCCAGCACCAGCGGTACGGCGGCGGCCTGCCAGTCGGTCCAGGTGATGGTCACAGGAAGTTCCAGTGGTTGAGGAGCAGGCCCGGCCAGACCCCGAGCAGCACCGTCAACGCCACCAACGGCGCCCAGGTGACCAGCTCGATCCGGCTCAGGTCGAGAGCCAACGCGGAGGCGGGGTTCTCCGCCGGGTCGCCCTGGCAGAGGTTCCGCACGAGGCGAAGGAAATAGGCCGCCGTCAGCACGGTGCCCAGGCCGGCGATCACCATCATCGTCACAAAGGTTGCTCGCGGCAATGAATTGCCGGGCCGGTAGGCACCGAGCAGCGCGAGCATCTCACCCCAGAAGCCGGCCAGCCCGGGCAGCCCCAGCGAGGCCAGACAGGCGAACGTCAGGAGCCCAGCGATCCGCGGCAATCGCGCGTACAGGGCCCGGCCGATGGTGCGCAGGTCGCTTGTGTCATGCCTGTCCTTGATCGCGCCCGCAAGGAAGAACAGCAGACCGGTGATGATGCCGTGGGCGATATTCGCGTACATCGCTCCGCTCAGGCCCTCGGGTGACATGGTCGCGATGCCGAGACCGATGAAGCCCATGTGCCCGACGCTGGAGTACGCGATCAGCCGCTTCACGTCGGTCTGCGCCAAGCAAGCCAGCGAACCAGCGATGATCGCCACCGTCGAGAAGCCCGCCAGGTACGGCGCGATGGTGGCCGTGGCCTCGGGCAGCACTGGCAGCAGGATCCGGATCAACCCGTAGCTGCCGAGCTTCAGCAGCACTCCGGCCAGCAGGACCGAGCCCACCGTCGGGGCCTTGGCATGGGCATCCGGCAGCCAGATGTGCAGCGGCCAGAGCGGCATCTTCACCGCAAGGCCGAGCGCGATCAGGATCGCGGCGGCCAGCGGTACTCCGTGCCCGCCCGCGACGGGGTGATTCCCCAGCAGCTCGATGTCGAACGTCCCTGCCTCGCGGTGCACCAACAGGAAGCCGAGCAGCATCACCGCAGAGCCGAGCACTGTCATCAACACGAACGTGGTTGCCGCGCGGCGCCGTCCGGCCGGATCGTGCTCGTCGCCCCAGATGTCGATCACCAGCCACATCGGGATCAGCACGACCTCGAAGAACAGGAAGAACAACACCAGGTCCAGCGCCGAGAACGTCCCGATCACGCCGGTCTCGATCACCAGCAACAGCGCGATCAGCGACCGCGTCCGCCCGACCCGCGGCGTGATCCGCAACGAGTAAAGGCAGCACAGAAACACGAGCAGAGCGGCCAGCATGATCAGCGGCAGGGAGATCGTGTCAACCCCGACGTGGAACCGCACCCCGAGCGCCGGAATCCACGACACATCCGTCTCGGCCCAGCCCTGAGCCTTGCCTGGCAGAGTTCTCGGCATCTGACCACGGAAGTCAACCAGGTCAGCAATAACCGGACCATGTGGCCTGAGGAGATCCCACCAGAGCACCGCCGAGCCGACCAGCACGAGACCCGAGACGACCGCGCCGACGATCGCCGCGAGCCGATCACCTGTCGTGGGAGGCAAAGCCCAAAGGACGAGAGCCGTCAGCGCGGGCACGGCGAGGAGACCCAGCAGCAGCGCGCTCACGAGCCGATCACCCCTGCCAGGATCGCGAGCGCGACCACTCCGACTACGGCAGCGGTCAGGTACGTCTGCACGTTCCCGGTCTGCAACTTCCGGAAGCCTTGCGAGGCCAACATCCCGATTCTCCCGGCCCCTCGCACATACTCCCCGACAACATCTCGGTCCCCGGCAACGACCAGCTTCGCGGCCCATTGCACCGGCACAACAACCAGCCGCTGATACGCGGCATCCACCCAGAACTCACGCTCCAGCACCACCGGCCGCGGATCCGCCCCGCGTCGCCACAACGAGTACGCCGGCAGCGCCCCCAGCAGAGCCAGAACGGTCGTCACCCCAGCCACCCCCGGATCGAGGTGAACGCCGTCGGCGTACCCGAGCCCGACGGCCCCGAGCGCCAGCAGCACGAGCGGCGCAAGCATCACCCAAGATGCATCGCGCAGCTTCGACGTGTCCGGATCCTCGATGTCCGCCATCGGGTCGTCCTCCTCGAACGCACCCCGCGCACCCGCCAGCGCCGGCGTACGGAAGAACACCCACAACCACATCCGGACGCAGTAGAACGCGGTCAGCGAGGCCGTCACGCAAACCGAGACCAGCACGGTCCACCCAAGCACCGAGCCACCCCGCGCGTGCTGCCAAGCAGCCTCGACCACCGCGTCCTTGGAGAAGAACCCAGCCAATCCCGGTACGCCGGCCAGCGCGGCGAGGCCGATCGTCATTGTCACAAAAGTCACCGGCATCGCCTTGCGCAGTGCGCCGCGCCGCGTGTACCGCCGGAGCACCACGAAGGCCGCGCTGCCGACCTGATGCAGCAACACACCGGCACAGAGGAACAGCAGACCCTTGAACGCCGCATGGGTCATCAGATGGAAGAGCGCGGCATGACGGCCGTCGGAGGTGCCCAGCGACAGTCCGGCGAACATGATCGCCAACTGGCTCACGGTCGACCAGGCCAGCACACGCTTCACCTCCACTGCGGCCATCGCGCAGAGGGCGGCGAACAGCATCGTCACGCACGCCACCACGGCGAGCACAGTGAGAGTCGCCTCGGCCTCGGTGAACACGTTGTACAGGCGGGCGATCAGGAAAACACCGGCGGCAACCATCGTCGCCGCGTGGATCAACGCGCTCACGGGGCTCGGGCCGGGCATCGCATCGGGCAGCCAGGTGTGCAGCGGCACCTGAGCCGACTTGCCGACCACGCCGACCAGCAACAGCACGGTGCCGGCGGTCAGCGCGGCGGGTGAGATCGGCCGGGCACCCAGCTCAGAGATCCGGAAGGTGTTGTAACCGAGGCCGAGCACGAAGATGCCGAAGAGGAACCCGACGTCGCCGAGCCGGGTCATCAGGAACGCCTTCATCGCGCCGGAGCGGGCGTCGCGACGCTCCCAGTAGTGACCGATCAGCAGGTACGAGCAAGCACCCATCACCTCCCACCCGATCAGCAGCAGGAACAGGCCGTCGGAGACGACCACCGTCACCATCGCCGCGGTGAACAGCGTCACGAGGGCTGTGTAGGAGGCGACCCGCTCGTGCACGTAGCCGATCGAGTAGAACTGCACGCAGGCCGAGACGACCCCGACCACGGCAAGCATCAGCACGGTCAGGTCGTCGGTGCGCAGGTCGAAGCTGATGAACACGGCGTGGCCGACCTGGACCCTACTGAAGTTCGTCTGCTGCGGATCCACTCCGTATAACAGGGCAGCGGTCAGGATGACGAGGAGCGAGAAGCCGATGCCGATCACCCGCCAGGCGGTGGCGATCACCGATCCGCCCCCTTCTCCAGCAGGTCGCGGGCGGCGTCGGCGTCGACATGACCGTGCCCGCGGAACAGCAGCAACACGATGGCCAGGCCGAGCCCGATCTCCGCCGCCGCCAGCGTGATCACGAACACCGCGAGGGTCTGCCCGGTGGCCAGGCCGTCCAGATGCCAGGCGTCGAAGGCGATCAGGTTCAGGTTCACTGCGTTCAGCATCAGTTCGAACGACATCAGCATCGTGATCGCATTGCGCCGCGCCAGTACGCCGTACACGCCGAGGCAGAACAGCAGGACCGCCAACAGCAGCGGCAGAATCAACGGCATCAGCGGTCCCCCTTCTCCGGTGCCGACGCCGCCAGCGTGTCAGGCCGCTCCGACAATTTCCCGGAGCGCTGGGACAGGACGATGGCGCCGATCAAGGCCGCCAGCAAGAGCACCGACAAGACCTCGAACGGCACCACCCAGACCTGGAACACCGACGTACCGATATCCCGCGCCGACCCGGCCGGCACCGGCTTGATCTTCTCGTTGCCGAAGGCAAGTACCACGCCGGACCCCAGGAGCAGGGCGAGCACCCCGGCCACGACTGCGGCGAACGGACTGCGCCTGGTCGTGAGTTCCGGCAGCGGATTGGTCGGCGCTTTCGTCAGCATCAGAGCGAAGAGCACCAGTACGACGATCGCACCGACGTAGACGAGGATCTGCACCAGCGCGACGAACTCCGCGTGCAGCGCGCCGAAGCAACCCGCCACCGCGCCCAAGGCGACCACCAGCCAGAGCGCGGCATGCACGATCCGGCGCGAGGTGACGACAAGCACCCCCGCCGCGATCGCCAGCAATCCCGCGACCGAGAAGAGAACCGTCGTCACGCCCCACCCTCCGACTCGGCGGGTGCTTCGATCACCGACGGCCCGGGATCGATCGGCTGCGGCGCCGGCACGGTCCACATCCAGTCTCGCAGCCGGTCCTTCTCGTGGGTCAGGTTCCGCAGGTCGGTCTCGGCGTACTCGAACTCCGGCGACCAGAACAGCGCGTCGAACGGGCAGGCCTCGATGCAGATCCCGCAGTACATGCAGAGCGAGAAGTCGATCGCGAACCGGTCCAGCACGTTCCGGCTGCGCTCCCGGGCCTGCTCACCGACCGACGGCGCGGTCTCGGTGTGCGAGTCGATGTAGATGCACCAACTCGGGCACTCCCGCGCGCACAGCATGCAGGAGGTGCAGTTCTCCTCCAGCAGCGCGATCACCCCGCGGCTCCGCGGCGGCAGTGCGGGCTGGACGTCCGGGTACTGCTCGGTGACGGAGCGGCGGGACAGCGTCTTCGCGGTGACCTTGAGGCCATCGATCAGACCCTTGCCAGGTATGGCCACGCCTCCTCCTCCGTGCATACAGGTGTGCACGCTGACAGTAGTCGCTCTGGCGTTCCGGTGTCGCAGGCTCCTCGGTCAGATGCGTTCGATCCTGACGCCGATGGCGTTGGCAGCGAGCGCCGTGAGATCAACCTTGTCGCCGGTGACGACGAGTCCGCGCGGTTCGGCTACAGCGACCACAATGGCATCGACCGCGGATCCACGGCCGGCCGCGGTCCGCAATTTCGCCGTGTAACTGCGCCGCTACCCAGGCTGAGTCCGGCCACCCTCAGCTCCCCTCCGGGGAGTGGCGATGATCCGGAGCCAGCCGATCGCGCTCGTCAACCGGCTGGTTCAGGTGTGCCTTGACGCGCTGAGCCACGTCCTCCGCCCAGGCCAGATCCTCGGGCGACGGTTCGCCGGTCTCCGCAATTAGCGAGATGAGCGAAACTCGCTTTCCAGCCGGGCAGCGACCTGGCGGTAGCGGCTGACCGGGATCAGGTGTACGCCGTCGAATGCGCCGGTGTCGCGGATGGCCAGGATCTGCTCGCAGGCTGCGGCAACTCCGGCATCCCGGTCGCGCTCGACGGCAGCGACCAGTTCATCGGGAATGGCAATCTCTGGGAGGGCCGCAGCCAGATTGCGCGCCATCGTCGCGCTCGCCAACACCATCACACCGGCATAGACCGGCACCTCCAGTACGACGCTTTCCCGCCAGCGCAGCAGGTTCTCCACCGAGTAGCTGACCTGGACAAACAAGAAGTCTGCCTCAGCCTTCCATGCCGGAACCGGCCGCAACCGAGTGGCGGCGCCGACCTGGAACCTGCTGCTACCCGCGAAGGCCGGCTCGTCCGCAGAGGCTCGGGCTTCTTCGATCATGGTCCGGACCGTCAGCTCGCTCGTCCGTTCACCTGCGGTCGGTTTGTCGCCGTGGACGAACAGGAACTGATCCACCCCATACGCCGCCGCGGTGAGCAGGTCCCGGCGGAACCCCAGCAGGTTCCGGTCCCGCGAATTCAGGCAGGCGATCCCGCGGGCGCCCATCGCCTGGACCTCGTTGGCCACGGCCACGCTGGACAC
>JAWWOY010000002.1:0-6059 GCA_033851195.1 Kribbellaceae bacterium
ACCCGTTGCTCGTCGGTCATGCTTGTCCTCCAACGCTTGTTTCCATCAGGTCAGGTGACAGCCGCAGCTTGGACAGCGCCCGGGATGCGGTGCTTTTCACCGTTCCGGCGGCCATCCCGAGCAGTTCTGCGGTCTCGGCCTCGGAGACGTCCTGGGAGTACCGCAGCACCACCACGGACCGCTCCCGAACGGTCAGGCCGCCGAGCGCACCGAGGACTGCTTCCCTCGTCTGCACATCGGGCGCGAAGTCCGATTCCGACCGGTTGTCCCAGTCGTTGTCCACCGGATCACTGGGCACCTCGTTCGACCAGCGCCGCCGGCTCTGGGACAGGAACCGGTTCAGCAGCGCCCGCCGGACATAGCGCAGCGGGTCGCCATCGAGCCGGTGCCATTTCGGATAGCACCGCATCAGCGCCTGCTGGACCAGATCCTCAGCGTGGTGCCGATCACCACAGAGCATCTCGGCGAAGCGAAGCAACGGGGTCGATTGGGCTTGCACGAACCGCTCGAAATCGGCGTCCGCGGTCCGGGTCATCGATTCTCCTCTGCGTCTGTCACACCGGTACAAACCCCTTGAGTACCCGATCCGGTTCTGTGCGTCACCGAAAATTATCGATGAAAGTTTTTCACGACCTATACCAACTCCAGCGAATGTTTGTCACATTAGGTGGGCCGGGTAACGCGCCCGGCAGCGTCCTTCACCGCCCCGGAGGTTCCGCCCATGCGTATCACCCGTAGGACCAAGGCGGCAGTCTGCGCCGCCACCGCTCTGGCGCTGGCACCACTCGCCGCAGCCGCCGCCCTCCCCAGCGCCGCCAGTACGACGCAAGTCACCACGGCTACGACCACGTCAGCACCCGTGATGCTGGCAGCAAAGCCCGCGGCCGGCTCCACCAACGTCAAGGCCGAAGGCAACCGCATCATCCTCGGCGACGCACCAGCTGCGACCGGATCCGTCGGGATCAGCCAACGCTCCGGCATCGCCGACCTCGACCCGGTCCAACTGGCCGCAGCCACCTCGGCTGTTGTCGTGGACTACACCGCCGGTACGCCGGACCACAGCACGGCCGAGGTCGACGTACGGGCTCTGGTCAAGGACAGGTGGACGGAGTGGACCCCGGCAACGGCTGGTACGTCCACCGCGCTCCCCGCGCCCAGCGACGTCGTACAGCTCAGGATCATCGTGATAGCACCCCCGCAAGGCGGCAGCCCATGGGTCAGCGACGTGAGTGTCCGGCCGAGCGGCGCGATCGGCGCGAGCCAGGCGGGCATCCTGGCGACCCCGCTGAAGTCGCACGTCTACGCCACCAGGGAAGGACTGGTCGGAGGCACGACGGCAAACGGACACGTGATCATCAGCCGGGACCACTTCGTCGCACTGCCGTCGCGGCGAGGCCTGGCCAGCATTGGTTCCGGCAACTACACCGTCAAGGTCTGCACGACCACCCGCTGCGCCTTCGAGCCGGTCTGGGACGTTGGCCCGTGGAACACCAAGGACGACTACTGGAACCCGAGCGCCACCCGGGAGATGTGGAAGGACCTCCCGCAGGGCAAGCCGGAGGCCCAGGCGGCGTACCAGAACGGGTACAACGGCGGGAAGGATCAGTTCGGCCGTACGGTAGCCAACCCGGCCGGGATCGACCTGGCCGACGGGGTCTTCTGGGACGCGCTCAAGCTGGTTGACAATTCCTGGGTCGACGCGACGTACCTGTGGACCGGTGACGGCGGCCGCGGCACCGTCTCGATCACGTCCGGTTACCTGAACATCCGCAATGCGGCGAGCTCGACCGGCTCCGTGGTCGGCATGGCCGGCAAGTCCGCGCAGGTGACGGTCGAGTGCCAGGTCACCGGCCAGAGCGTGACCGGCTCGCAGGGCACCACCAGTGTGTGGCTCCGCGTCAACGCCGGCATGTACGTCTCCAAGGCCTGGATCATCGCCGGCACCTTCTCGACCTGCTAACGCCTGCGTCCGAAGAACCTTGCGCTATAGCGCAAGGTTCTTCGGACGTGGCGGGGGTCAGAGCGGGCTGCGGACGTGATCGGGGAACTGGGCCAGCAGGGTGCCGTGCTGGTCGTAGACGAAGACGGCAACCTGTGGGTTCTTGGGATCCTCGGGGCCGACGTTGCCCTTGGCGTCCTGCTCGCCCTTCATCTCCACCGAGGACTCCACCCAGCCGGGAATGCCGCCCAGCCGGTAGACCTTGGCGTACCAGGCCTTCTTGCCCCGGGTGTAGACGACCGTGCTCACCTTGTCGCTCTTGAACACCGAACTGAAGACCAACCCGACATCCGAGCCGTCTCCCTTAGGGACCGGCCGCACGGGACATTAGTGGGTGACCTTCTGAGCCGGGATGATCCGGGCCAGGTCGGGGGGTACGCAGTCCGCGGCGAGACGGACCCGGTCCCGGCCCGCGGCCTTCGCGGCGTACATGGCGCGGTCGGCGCGCAGCAACAGCCCATCCACGGTGTCGCCGTCCGACGGGAACACCGCAACTCCGATGGACACGGTCAGCCTGAAAGTGTCCGGGTCCAGATCGGGTTCGTCGAGTACGCCGGCGCACATCGCGGCCAGCGGGCTCGCCGCGACCGCGCTGCGGAGGCGGTCGGCCGTCACCATCGCGTCGTCCAGGTCGATGTCCGGCAGCGCGATCACGAACTCCTCGCCCCCGAACCGGCCGATCAAGTCCTTGGCCCGGATCGTGCCGCGCAGGATCGTCGCGATCGCGCGCAGTGCCTCGTCGCCGACCAGGTGACCGTGCCGATCGTTGACCAGCTTGAAGTGGTCGATGTCGATCAGTAGAACCGCTAGCGGTGCGCGGTGCGACCGGGCCTGCCGGAGCATCTCCTCGGTCTGGCGGCGCCACCAGTCGATCCGGGCCAGGTTGGTCTTGGGGTCTGTCTGCGCCTCGGACTCGAACTGGCCGAGCAGCAGGGCTCGCTGCGCCGTCAGCGTGATCGGGATGGCCAAGAAGGCGACCCACGGGCTGACCAGGGTGGCCGCAGCGAGCAGGCAACCGAGTGTCGCGGCGGTGGCGTCGACGCACAGGTCGTCCTTGCCGCCGACGGTGTCGCGGCGGCTGCTGCCCGGGACGATCAGCGAGATGGCCAGACCGCAGAGCAAGGTATCGGTGGCCATATAGGCGGCGGCCGCAGCGCCCATCGAGAGAAGCAGGCCGGTCGAGTTGTGGCCGGTCATGCCCCGGGCTGACAGGTAGACGGCGTGCGCAGCACCCACGCCGAGCACATGCACAGCCGTCGTGAAGGCCCAGCGGTACGGAACGCACTTACCGGCACGGATCCGCCACCAGATCCGCAGCAGTACCGCGACCACGATCGCCAGCGCCGGATGCAGCACGATCGCCGCGGCGATCATCCAGGCCGGGGCCAGATCCTTGTGGAGTGCACCGCCACGGCGACGCCGGCTCTCGACCCGGCGCGCACCCTCCACCGCGATCAGCGCGGACAGCGTCAGGGCGAACACCACCGCCAGCCCCCGCAGCGTTGACAGGTCGTTGAACGCCTTCACGCCATAACCCACTGCCAGCACGTCCACCAGCGCGACGACAGCGAACGCCGGGACCGTCAGGGTCCACAGCGCCCAATAATGAATCGCTCGCCTACTCTGCGCAACCATCACCCCCCACGGTACGACGATCATGGGCTCGGCCCCAACCGGCACCGGCGTGCTGTGTGTGACAGGTTGGTGACGTTCAGCGGCGACGACGGGCCGCACCGAACAGTCCGCGGACGATCTCGCGGCCGGCCGAGCGGGCGAACTGCTGGAAAGCTGACGAGCCGACGACCTGCTCGACCATCGACTTCTCGTGCCGCTGCGAGGCCTTCGGCCCAGCCTGGGGCTCGGTCCGAGGTTGAGTCCTGGCCTCGGCCGCTGCCTGCTCGGCACCGGCTTGCACCTTGGCGGACAGCTGCTCGTACGCCGACTCGCGGTCCATCACCTCGGTGTACTTCGCGTTGTTCGGCGATGCCTGGACCGAGGCGGTCAGCTGCTCGGCCGAAGCGGGAGCCATCAGCGACCGGGGCGCGCGCAGCCGGGTCCACGCGACCGGGGTCGGTGCACCTCTCTCGTTCATCACGGTCACGATCGCCTCGCCGATGCCGAGCTCGGTGAGCACCTCGGCCAGGTCGTACGACGAGTTGGGGAAGGTGGAGACGGTGGCCTTCAGCGCCTCGGGCAGATCGTGGACAGGTCCGCCAGCAGCCACATCAGGAAGGTGGAGAACAGCGCCGGCCGGTCCTGCAAGTGGGGCAGCTCCAGCAACGAGATGACGCCCTTGCCGTCGCGTTCCTGCATCAGGTCGGCGGTGTCGAACTCCGGCTCGCCGAAGAACGCCTCCGCGCCCTGGTCCGCGAACCCGATCAGTGCCCGCAGGATCACCCCCGCGGTTGCGCTGGACAGACCGCCGAGCTGCTTCAGGTCCTGCCTGCCCTCGTCGCCGGCCAGGTACTGAATGACCGCCCGCAGGTCCTTCAGGTCCAGGAGCGTCAGCCCCCGCTGATCGGCGTAGTGGAAGATCAGCCCGAGGGACGACTCCTGGACGTCGTTCAGGCCCAGCACCTTCGACAGCAGCACCGGGCCGAACGAGGTGATCGTGGCCCGGACCGGAGTGCCGGTACCCTGCCCGCCGAGCGCGTAGAAGTCGGTCGGGAACCCCGAGGCGGTCCACTCCTGGCCGATCGTCTCGGTCCGGGCCAGCAGCTTCTCACTCTCCGCACCCGGCTGCGACACGCCGGACAGGTCGCCCTTGATGTCAGCTGCGAACACCGCCACACCGGCGGCGGACAGCTGCTCGGCCATCAACTGGAGCGTCTTGGTCTTGCCGGTGCCGGTAGCACCCGCGACCAGGCCGTGCCGATTCACCATCGACAGCGGGATCCGGACCGCCGCGGCCGGGTTCGGCATACCGTCGACGAGCAGCGCGCCAAGCTCGATGGCCGGTCCCTCGAATGCGTACCCCTGCCTGACCGTCTGGACGATCTCAGGTGTCTCGGCCATGGTCGGCACGCCCTTTCCACGACGCGGCCGGGCAGCCGCAAACCAATCCTGTCCTCGCCCGAAAGCCCATTGTCAATAGGTCGAAAGGCTGATGACGACGCGCCCACGGGTCCTGCTGTGGGAGGGCCCATCTCCAGGAGATGCCTGGCATAGTTGGAAGGTTGAGTCGCCCGAGCAGATTTCCCGGTGACATTAACGACCCCGCGTACGACCTCTTGGGCCGCTAGACTTTACCGGGTGATCTTCAAGCGCGTCGGCGAGGAAAGGCCGTATCCGGACCATGGGTACAAGCCCAAGGACTGGTCCGGCCTGCCCCCGAGGCAGGTGCGGCTCGATCAGTTGATCACCACCAAGGGCACCCTGGACCTGAACGCGCTGCTCGATGAGGACTCCACCTTCTACGGCGACCTGTTCGCACACGTGGTCGAGTGGAAGGGCGAGATGTTCCTCGAGGACGGCCTGCACCGGGCCCTCCGCGCCGCTCTGCAGCAGCGCCTGGTGCTGCACGCCCGCGTCCTGGTCGTGGACTGATCTCGATGACAGCCCTCCAGCCGCAGCCTCGACCGCGCCGACGGATCCACTGGCAGACACCCATCACCATGGTCGTACTGATCGGTATCCTGGTCGGCGGCGGCTGGTGGGGCTGGAAGTCACTGACCGAGAGCACCGCGGACCCGAACTGCGTCCAGCAGAAACTGCCGAACAACCGGCTGGTGCCAACACAGGTCGTGCTCAACGTCTACAACGGCGGCGCGCCGGCCGGCACGGCGGCGGAGACCGCGGCAGCCCTGGCGAAGCGCGGTTTCAACATCGGCAAGGTCATGAACGAGCCGAACGGCGGCAAGACCGCCGTGATCGCCGTCCGCGGTGCGACCGCGAAGGCGCCCGAGGTGCTGCTGGCCGCCGGCCAACTGAGCCAGAAGGCGTCGGTGGTGGCGGACAACCGCCCCGACCACACGGTCGACATCGTCCTCGGCAAGGGCTACACGAAGCTCAGCGCCAAGACCCTCCCCTCGGTCATCGTCCCCAGCAATCAGACCGTCTG
>JAWWOY010000005.1:0-5023 GCA_033851195.1 Kribbellaceae bacterium
CAGGTCACCTCACCGCTGCCCCTGCCGGGTGTTCGAACCAGCAACGCCTCCACGTCCGGCCTCATCGCACTCAGCTGCGGATTCTCCGACAGCACGGAACTCCAGGCGTCCAACGGCAGTTCGGACTCCGTCGCGCCGGCGGGTCCGGGGTAGAACGCGACCGTCCTGCCCTGGCCGGAGTTGTGGAAGAAGAACGCCAGCCCGACCGGGATTTCCAACTGGTCCCACTGACCGGGACCCAGCTGGAAATCGGGGAACGAAAGATAACGATCGGGCACCGCCCGGTAGCGCAGTTGCGCACCATCCGCCGTGAACAAGAGGTAACACGGGCGGCAGGTACACATCAGCGACCGGCTGGACAGGTCGACGACATGCTGGTGCGCGTCGGCGATCGGGGCGTCACACATCTCGCATGCCTCACCTGCCGGTGCTGGCGGTGGCCGGTTGGCGATCCGGCGCAAGGCGGACAGCGGCCTGTCACTCACGACGCCACCGCCGAGGGGACCGCGATCGACGTCGTGCCGCCCCGGACGAGGACCGGCAACGGCTCCAGGTGCTCCTCGGCGTTGTCGAGACCGGCACCTGCCCGGCGGACGTCGTAGTGGGACCGGCAGTTGGCGCAACGCAATATGCCGCTGCCGATCGGATCGCCCGGCCGCCGCTCGACGACACCACCGGCCAGGCTCTGGCCGCAGTGTGCACACCGATCTTGGAAGCAGAACACCTCCCGACCGATGCGGCACGCGCAGACACCGAGTCCCGCCACCTCGAACCCGGCCAGCTCACCGGGTGTCAACGACTCCAGTTCCGGAACCGCCACCCAGGTACCCGAACCCGAGCCCGCGTCCACCGGCGGGGCCACGTGCGAGAACAGCGATTCGACGGAAATCAGCGGACCGACCGGCTCGCCTCCCGAGGCGCCGCTCTGGCTCGTCTCCACCTCGATCCGCGTCATCTCCGGCGCGGCCGCCTCGACCGCCCCCTCGACCGCGAGCTGCAGCGTGACCGAGGACGACGGGCAGCCGTCGCAACTGCCCAGCAACCGCAGGCGCACGACACCCGCGTCGCTGACGTCGAGCAGTTCGACGTCGCCGCCGTGCGAGCCGAGATACGGGCGAACGGTGTCCAGCGCCTGGCGCACCCGCGTCTCCACGTCGTACGGGTGCAAGTCGTGCACCAGCAGCAGGCTGGCCACCGTGTCGTCACCGGTGAGCCGTGCCAACAGCTCGTCGTCGAGGTGCCCGGACTCAGCGAGGATCTCCAGGATCCGGGCGAGGCCCGCGCCGTACAGGTCGGAGACACAGCCGACCAACTCCTCGGCGCGCGCACGGGCAGCCGTACCGCCGGCCGCACTCGCCTCCAGCAGGGACTCGATGCGATCGCCCGTGGCCCGTAGCCGGTCCGCCTGCTCCGGTCCGTTCTCTGTGCTGGCCGGCGGTCGAGCCATCACGCTCTACTCGCCGGTCAGGGTCTGGGTCGGCGAGTGCAGCATCTCGAGTGTCTTCCCGCCACCGAGGTACATGTGAACTCCGCAGGGCAGGCAGGGGTCGAAGCTGCGCACCGTCCGCATGATGTCGATGCCCTTGAAGTGCTCGCGATCGTTCTCCTCGAATATCGGCTGGCCTTGTACGGCGTCCTCATAGGGGCCGGGTGTGCCGAACGAGTCCCGCGGGCTCGCGTTCCACGGCGTCGGCGGATACGGGTGGTAGTTCGCGATCTTGCCGTCGCGGATCACCATGTGATGGCTGAGCACGCCGCGAACCGCCTCCGTGAACCCGCAACCGATGGCCTCCTCGGGGACGTTGAAGGTCTCCCAGGTCTTGGTGCGACCGGCGCGGATCTCGACCAGGGCCTTCTCCGCGAAGTGCAACGCACAAGCTGCGGCGTACGCCTGGAAGTAGGTGCGCGCCCGGTTGCGCTCGAGCGTGTTGCTCCACTGCGGGATCTTCCACTCCAGCTCGACCGGGCCTTTCAGGGCGGTCTTCGGCAGGTTGATCTTCACGCTGGTGCCGGTCGACTGCACGTAGCCGATGTCGACCAGGCCGGCCAAAGCCGTTGACCAAAGTCTGGCCAACGGTCCTCCGCCGGTGTCCAACGCGAGGTAGTCCTTGCCGTCGTACCAGCGCGGCGACATCACCCAGCTGTACTTGTCGTCGAGATCACGCTTCTGCGGACGCGGGTTGGTGTGCTGGTTCCACGGGTGCCGACGGTCGACCGGGTTGCCCAGCGGGTCCTGGGTCACGAATGTCTCCTGGCCCTCCCAGTCGCCGTAGTACGAGCTGCCCAGCAGGATGCGGATCCCGAGGTTGATCTTGACCAGGTCGGTGGTGACCAGTTTGCCGTCGACGACCACCCCGGGGGTGACGTACATCTTTCGTCCCCAGTTGGTCATGTCCTTGTACTCGAAGTTGCAGTGCTCAGGGTCCTGGAACGATCCCCAGCAGCCGAGCAGCGTCCGGCGCAAGCCGACCTGCTCGTAGCCCGGGATCGCCTCGTAGAAGAAATCGAACAGGTCGTCGTGCATCGGCACGACCTTCTTCATGAACTCGACGTAGCGCATCAGCCGGGACAGGTAGTCCGTCATCAGCTGGATCGTCGCCACGGTGCCGACGCCGCCCGGGTAGAGCGTCGACGGGTGGACATGCCGGCCCTCCATCAGGCAGAACATCTCACGCGTCGCCCGGCTGACGTGCAGTGCCTCGCGGTAGAACTCGCCGGTGAAGGGGTTCAAGGACCGCATGATGTCGCCGATGGTGCGATAGCCGTGCTCACCGGCGTGCGGGGCCTCGGTGGAGTTGGCACGCTCCAGCACACCGGGATTCGTCTCGGCAACCATCTTCTCGCAGTAGTCGACCCCGACGAGGTTCTCCTGGAAGATGTTGTGGTCGAACATGTACTCCGCGGCCTCGCCGAGGTTGACGATCCACTCGCCCAGGTGAGGTGGCTTCACGCCGTACGCCATGTTCTGCGCGTAGCACGAGCAGGTGGCGTGGTTGTCGCCGCAGATGCCGCAGATCCGGCTGGTGATGAAGTGGGCGTCGCGCGGGTCCTTGCCCTTCATGAAAATCGAATAACCGCGGAAGATCGACGACGTACTGTGGCACTCGGCAACGACCTTCTGGTCGAAGTCGATCTTGGTGTAGATGCCGAGACTGCCGACGATGCGCGTGATCGGATCCCACGCCATCTCGACCAGTTGGCCCTTGCTGGTGCCTGCCTTCTGACTGGGGATTGTCGACGTCATCGAGTCGCCTCTCGGGTGGCCGCGGGATTACCGAACGGCGGGTCTACCAGGTGCGGTTGGCACCGGTGGTGAGCTCGCGGCCCTTGGACCGCCATTTCGGCTCTTTGTCGACCGTGTTGGTCGTGATGTGCCGCAGAGTCCGAATCGCCTTGCCGTACAGCCCGGATGCCGCCGTGGACAACTTCCCGCCGGGTGGCTCATCCATGAAGGGCATGAACTTGTCGGGGAAGCCCGGCATCGTGCAACCGATGCAGATGCCGCCCACGTTGGGGCAGCCGCCGATACCGTTCATCCAGCCGCGCTTGGGTACGTTGCACTTCACGACCGGTCCCCAGCAACCCAGCTTCACGATGCACTTCGGCGAGCCGTATTCAGTGGCAAAGTCGCCCTGCTCGTAGTAACCGGCCCGGTCACAGCCCTCGTGAACCGTCTTGCCGAACAGCCAGGTCGGGCGTAGTGCGTCGTCGAGCGGGATCATCGGCGCCTGGTCTGTCGCCATGTACAGCAGGTACGTCAGCGTCTCCGACAGGTTGTCGGGCTGGATCGGGCAGCCGGGCACGCAGACGATGGGGATCCCGGCCTTGGACTTCCAGTCCCAGCCGAGGTAGTCCGGTACGCCCATCGCGCCGGTCGGATTGCCCGCCATCGCGTGGATACCACCGTAGGTCGCGCAGGTACCGGCCGCTACGATCGCGGTCGCCTTTGGTGCGAGCCGGTCCAGCCACTCGCTGGTTGTCATCGGCTGCCCGGTCGCAGGGTTGTTGCCGAACCCGCACCAGTAGCCCTCGTCGTGCAACTGCTCGTTGGGGATCGAGCCCTCGACGACAAGCACGAACGGCTCGAGCTCACCACGGTCAGCCTTGAAGAACCACGCGAGGAAGTCATCGGCGCCACCGTTGGGGCCACACTCGAAGTCGATCAGCGGCCAGTGCACGGCGATCTTCGGCAGACCCGGCAGGGCCCCGAGCGCGATCTCTTCGATCGAAGGCTGAGTGGCGGCGGTGAGGGCGACCGAGTCCCCATCACAGCTCAGACCGGCATTGATCCACAAGACGTGGATAAGGGTTTCTTCGGCTTTAATGGCCGCCTCAGTAGGCATCATCACCGCTTCCTGGACCCCCGGGCCCCAGTCACCGGAATCGTGCCTCGATCCGCTTGCGTGACCTATAATCGGTGTACGCCGCCCGTTCCACGGTGTCAAGATGTCGCTATTCAATGCTTGCTCTGAGCAAGGAGTTTGCTACCTGCAGTTACCCAGCCGGTCGCGTCACCCTTGCCAGCTTTTCCGGCCGGGCCTACTCTCCGAAAGAGGACCAAGTTCGTCAGTTCTTCGGACCGGAGGCTGATCGATGACGGCTGGGATAGTTGCACCACCGACGCCTGGACCGATCCTGTTCGTCCGATATGCCCTCCCACCGAACCGGCACGGGTACTGCGGGCCGAACGACAACGCGTCCTTCTTCGAGTACGGCGTCACCGGGACGGTGGACAACGGCCTGCGCTCGTTGGCGAAGGAGTTCGCCGGTGCGTGGCCGTATCTGGAGCTGATCGCCCACACGACCGGGATCGCGGACCCGCTGGACCACCGGGTGGTCGAGGCGTACTGGGTCGGGAACGCCCTGCTGGACCGGGTCGGCGCCGGCGCGCTGGGAAATTCGATGGAGGACCGCTTCCGGTACAAGACCGGACGCCAGTTCGCCGATCTCGCCGAAGGGGTGGTGGCGGGTGGTATGCCGCACCACAGCTTCCACGTCTTCTGCATCTACCCCTGGGTCGGGC
>JAWWOY010000009.1:0-9017 GCA_033851195.1 Kribbellaceae bacterium
CCGAACAGCTCGGAGCTGACAGTCCGCGCGGCGAGGTCGATGCGAGTCACTTCGCCGAGCAGGACGCGAGCGTTGGGCTGCCGGCGCAACACCTCTCGGGTCGCCGGCGCGATCTCGCCATCGGACAGAATCCCGGTGGCCACTTGATAAAGGAGCGGCTGGAACAGGTGCTGATTCGTGCGCGACACGAGCGTCACCTCGACAGGAGCCCGCCGTAACGCCTTCGCGGCAAACAATCCACCGAATCCGCTGCCCACGATAACGACCTGTGGCCGTGTGGTGCTGATAGTCACCGTGTTAGTCACATGTCCCTCCTAGCGCACCGTTCACACGTTGGGCCGTAGGGAAAGCCCCAGTTTAGCTGTCCCAAGGGGACGACGCGGGCGTCCGCGGGCTTGTGCTACACAGGAATTACCACGGATTCACAGGATTGTTGCTCGGCGCGTCCCGGAGGGAGGGTCGGCGGTGACTGTCCACGACAGGACTGTCCGGTCCGGTTCGACGCTGGCCGCCCGCGTCGAGGCGCTGAATGCGGTTGCCGAGGATCTCGCCGGCGAGCTGATGCTGCAGCCGTTGCTGGAGCGGATCTTGCGACGCTGCACCGAGCTGATGGGCTGCGACGCCGGCTCGGTCTCGAGCGTCGACGAGGCCGCAGGCACCTACCGCAAACAAGCCGACATCGGCGTACGGTGCCAGTCGGGCCAGGTGTTTCCGCTCGGCGAGGGGATGACCGGCGAGGTCGTACGCCGCCGCGGCCCGGTCTGGTTCGATCGGTACGAGGACGTCGTCGGCGGCCACATCAGCGACGAGGACCGGGCGACTCTCAAGGGCGTGATCGGGGTGCCGCTGGAGTGGCGCGGCCGGATCATCGGCGCCTGTGTCGTGTTTTCCCGTGACGGATCCCGGAAGTTCGACCGCGCCGACGCCGATCTGCTGCGGATGTTCGCCAAGCACGCGACTGTGGCCTTGGTGAACGCCAACTCGTACGAGGCCGCGGAGGAGCGGGCCCGGCTACATGCGGCCTCGGCCGAGCGGGAGCGGCTCCTCGACGAGGTGCACGACCTCCTCGCCCAGGGTCTCGTCGGCCTGCTGTCCGGGCTCGAAGCCGCGGAGGGCCTCGCACCAGGCGACGGCGAACTCGCCGATCATCTCCGGCAGGCGCAGGCGTCGGCCAGGGACACGGTCGCCTCGATCCGCCGGACGCTCCTCGGCGCCGGTGACTCGCCGCTGGAGGGGCACAGCCTCGAAGACGTGCTGCGGTCCGAGCTTGGTTGGGCGGCGCGGGCCAGGGGGCTCGACGCTCGCCTCGTGGTCGCCGGGACGCCGGTGCCGCTCGACCGGGCGCTCGCGCAGCGGGTGCTGTGTGTCGCGCAGGAGGCGATCACGAACATCGTGCAGCACTCGCGCGCGAACACCGTCAGGGTCGGCCTCGTCTACGAATCCGCTTCGCTCACATTCCTGGTCCAGGACGACGGGCAAGGCTTCGCGGCCGGCCAAGGTCTCCATGAACCGGATGAACATCGGACCGGCCTCGGCCTGCGACGGATGGCTGAGCGCGCACAAGCGGTCGGCGGATCGCTCGCACTCGACACGATGCCCGGCTGGGGCACCAGCATCCGCGCATGGTTCCCGTACCAACGCACGGATCTGGCGAACGACGTACGAGTAGACGTGCTGGTGGTGGCCGCGCAGCCGATGCTGCGGGCCGGACTGTCGCGCCTGCTCGCCTGGTCCGAACCGGCGTTCGCGGTGGTCGGCGAGGCCGCGACGATGGCCGAGGCGATCGACGCGGCGGCGGCACTGCGGCCCACGGTGGCGATCGTCGCGACCGACCTCACCGACGGCGCGATGGGGTTGATCCGCGCGATGGCGCAGACCAAGCCCGCGCCCGCGGTGATCGCGGTATGTCAACCCGGCGACCATCAGGCCGTGGTCGATCTGCTACTGGCCGGCGCCCACGGGTGCGTGGAAACCTCGGCGGACGGTGCCGCGCTGGCCCGCGCCGTGGCAGCGGCCGCACGCGGTGAGTCGATCGTGCCGTGCGGTGAGGTCTGGGAGGGCAGACTCTCGAGTGAGCCCAACGCGGAGGGCCTGACCGCACGCGAGCGGCAGGTACGCGCGCTAGTTCAGCAGGGACTCCCGGATCGAGCGATCGCCGAGCGCCTGGTGATCGCGGTGAAGACGGTGGAGAAACACGTCGGCGCGGTGCTGCGCAAGACCGGGGCGCATAGCCGCTCGGAGCTGATCGCCGCCTCCCACGGCCACCTGAGCCGATGACCGGCGGTAGGGACATCCCCCACAACAGACGGGTGATTTCCCGAATGACACCTGGCCGCCGCCACTCTTAGCGTGGCATCAGCGCTGGAGGTAGCTGCCATGGCTGTTGTACCCCTGAAGGAGATCGTCGATCGGGCACTTGCCGACCGCTACGGCGTCCCGGCGATCAACATCGTCAATGACCTGACGCTCGAGGGCGTGCTCGCCACGGCGGTCGAGCAACGCTCACCGATGATCATCCAGACTTCGGTCAAGACCGTCCGGTCGATCGGCGCGGACGTGTTGATGGCGATGTGGCGCAGCATGACCGCGGGCATCGAGGTGCCGGTGACGCTGCATCTGGACCACTGCCCGGACCGCTCGGTGATCAGCGACTGCCTCGCCAAAGGCTGGAACTCGGTGCTGTTCGACGCCTCCGCACTGCCGGTCGAGGAGAACCAGCGGCAGACCATCGAGGTCGTCGGCGAGGCACACGCCATCGGCGCACACGTCGAGGGTGAGATCGAGTCGATCACCGGCGTCGAGGACGACGTCGGATCCGACGAGGAATCGAAGCGGCAGACACTCGAGGTGTCGCTGAACTTCATCGAGGCGACCGGTGTCGACGTCTTCGCGCCCTCGATCGGCAACGCCCACGGCATCTACTCGAGCGCGCCGGAGCTGGACGGCCAGCGGGTCACCGACATCGTCGAAGCCACCGGCATCCCGATCGCGCTGCACGGCGGCAGCGGGATGACCGACGCGCAGTTCCAGGACCTGATCGCGCGCGGATGCGCGAAGGTGAACATCTCCACGGCCATGAAGATCGCGTACATGAAGGGGAATCTCGAGTACCTGCGCGACGCCGAGGCTCGCGACTCGTGGGATCCGCCGTCGCTGTTCGACCATGTCCGCGGCGACGTCATCGCTCTCACCACCGGGCTCGTCGGCCGTTTCGGCAGCGCCGGAAAGGCGTGGTGAGCGCGGTGTCCGACGGCGGGGACCGGCTCGCCGTCGTCTTCGACGTCGATGGCACGCTCGCCGACACCGAACGCTACGGTCACCTCCCGGCGTTCAACCAGACGTTCGCCGAGTTCGGACTCCCGGTCCGCTGGACCGAGGACGACTACGCCGAGAAGCTCCCCATCGGTGGCGGCAAGGAGCGGATGGCGAGCCTGCTCACGCCGTCGTTCGTCGCCGCGGCCGGGTTGCCGCCGGATCCGGCGGGCCAGGCGGAGGCCGTTGCCCAGTGGCACAAACGAAAGACCGAGATCTACACCACGATGGTCGCCGCCGGTGCGCTGCCGGCCCGACCCGGGATCGCCCGGATCGTCGAAGAGGCGTACGCCGCCGGCTGGGTCCTCGCGGTCGCGTCGACGTCGGCCGAGCCGTCCGTACGCGCGGTTCTGGATCACGTCGTCGGCACCACCCGTGCCGGTGACTTCACTGTCCTGGCCGGCGACATCGTGCCGCGCAAGAAGCCGGCGCCGGACATCTACCTCTTGGCACTGGAACGCCTCGGACTGGCCGCCGACCGCGTGGTCGCCGTCGAGGACTCGCGGCCCGGACTCGCCGCCGCCCACGACGCGGGAATCACGTGCGTCGTGACCGTCAACGGATACACCAAGCACGAGGACTTCACCGACGCGGCGTTCGTCGTCGACTCGCTGGGCGACCCGGGCGGCGAGCCGGTCACCGTGCTGGCCAACCACAGCGCCGCTACGCCCGGCGCGTACATCACCCTTGCCGACCTGGCGGCGACGCTGCCGGCGGTCACCGAACGGAGGCAACAACCGTGACCGACCCGGTGACAAACTCGCCGGTCGAGCGGGTGGTCAAAACGATCGCCCTTACGGCCTTGGCGAACGAGAAGTATTTCGGCGATCTCGACGCGGTCGTCGGCGACGGCGACTTCGGCTACTCGCTGGCCCGTGGCTTCGAGATCGTGCTGAACGACTGGGACAGCTACGACCGCACCGACATCCCGACGTTCCTCAAGAAGATCGCCGTCGTCATCACGAGCCGCATCGGTGGCACGTCGGGACCGATCTGGGGCACGGCGTTCCTGCGCGCCGCCACCGCCGCGACCGGCAAGTCCGACCTGGACGGACCGACCGTGGTGGCCATGCTCCGCGCCGCGGCCGACGGGATCATGGCCCGCGGCGGCGCCAGCCTGGGCGAGAAGACGCTGCTGGACTCGCTCGTCCCGGCGACCGACGAGATCGAACGCCAAGTGGCACAGGGCCACGACACGCTCACTGCCCTGCAGGCCGCCGCGGCAGTCGCCCGTTCCACCGCTGACGACACCGCAAAGCTCCAGGCACGCCGCGGGCGTGCCTCTTACACCGGCGAACGCAGCATCGGCAGCGTCGATGCCGGCGCGACCGCGGTAGCAGTCATGTTCGAGGCATTGGTGCAAGAGTGGCAGGGAGGCCCCTCGTGAAGAAGCTCCTGAACAATCCCAAGGATTTCGTGCCGGAGATGCTCAAGGGCATCGCACTCGCGAACCCCGACACACTCAGGTACATCCCGGAGTACAACCTCATCATGCGAGCGGACGCGCCGGACCCGGACAAAGTCTCCATCATGCAGGGCTCGGGCTCCGGCCACGAGCCGGCGCACGTGATGATCGTCGGCAAGGGCATGCTGGACGCCGCCTGCCCGGGTGACGTGTTCGCCGCGCCGCCGATGGACTACGTGCTGGAGACGAGCAAGCTCCTCGCGTCGCCGAAAGGCGTGCTGCACATCGTCAACAACTACACCGGTGACCGGATGGGGTTCGACATGGGCCGCGAGATGGCCGAGGCCGACGGTGTCACGGTCAAGACCCTGCTGGTCGACGACGACGTCGCGGTGTCCGACTCGACGTACAGCGTCGGGCGCCGCGGCGTGGCCGGCAACTTCTTCGTCATCAAGGCGGTCGGTGCCGCGTCGGAGGCCGGCGCCGACCTGGACGAGTTGGTACGCATCGGCGAGAAGGTCAACTCCGTGACCCGCACCATGGGCATGGCGCTCACGTCCTGTACGCCGCCGGCGAAGGGCAGCCCGCTGTTCGACCTCGCTGACGACGAGATGGAGATCGGCGTCGGCATCCACGGTGAGCCGGGCCGGCGTCGGGAGAAGCTCGCCGACGCGAACACGATCGTCGATGAACTGCTCGAAGCCGTCGTGACCGATCTGCCGTACCAGCAGGGTGACAACGTCGCGCTGATGATCAACGGCCTGGGTGGTACGCCGATCAGCGAGCTCTACCTCGCCTACGGCCGCGCCCACGAGCAGTTGGCCGACCGGGGCATCACCGTCGGCCGCAGCTACGTCGGCGAATACTGCACCTCACTCGACATGGCCGGCGCATCGGTCACGCTCGTGCGGCTGGACGACGAGATCACCTCGCTGCTCGCCGCACCCGCCGAGGTCGCAGCACGCATCTTCTGACGTACCAACGTTGTCGGTGGTTCACGCAGTCGGCAACGACGTCCAGCTACTCCGGCATCCGACCGACGGGCAGTCCCTCATCGGCAGCTGGTCACCCGCGGGGCAGGCAGTAGTCACCCGTTCGATCGCGGACAACGGCGGATTCTGGTCGCCGCCTAGGCGCGAGCGTCAGTCGCCCTGGGCAGCGAGCTGGCCGCAGGCTCCGTCGATCTCCTGACCGCGGGTGTCGCGGACGGTCGTCGGGATGCCGTGTGCCTCGAGCCGGCGGACGAACTCGCGCTCGTCGGCCGGGTCGGAGGCGGTCCACTTCGATCCGGGGGTCGGGTTGAGCGGGATCAGGTTCACGTGCACCCAGCCCCAGTCGCCACGGGCGGCGAGCTTCTCGGCCAGCAGGTCCGCACGCCAGGCGTGGTCGTTGATGTCGCGGATCATCGCGTACTCGATCGAGACGCGACGCTTGGTCTTCTCCGCATAACTCCAGGCGGCGTCGAGGACCTCGTCGACCTTCCAGCGGTTGTTGATCGGCACCAACTCGTCGCGCAACTCGTCGTCCGGCGCGTGCAGCGACACCGCCAGCGTGACCGGGATGCCCTCGGTGGCGAGCTGGTTGATCCGCGGCACCAGGCCGACGGTGGAGACCGTGACGCCGCGGGCGGAGATGCCAAGCCCCTCGGGCGCCGGCGCGGTGAAGCGGCGGACCGCGCCGATCACGGCCTTGTAGTTGGCCATCGGCTCGCCCATGCCCATGAAGACGATGTTGCTGACCCGGCCGGTGCCGCCGGCGATGTCGCCGCGGGCGAGCGCGCGGGCGCCGTCGACGACCTGCTCGACGATCTCGGCGGTGCTCATGTTGCGGGTCAGACCGCCCTGCCCGGTGGCGCAGAACGGGCAGGCCATGCCACAGCCGGCCTGCGACGAGACGCACATCGTGACGCGGTCGGTGTACCGCATCAGCACGGACTCGACCAGCGAGCCGTCGAGCAGCTTCCACAGCGTCTTGCGGGTGGTGCCTTTGTCGCACTCCAGGTCGCGGACCCGCGTCAGCAGCGGCGGCAGCAGCTCGGCCACCAGCTTGTCCCGGGACGCGGCGGGCAGATCCGTCATCTCCGCCGGGTCGTCGACCAGCCGGGCGAAGTAGTGGTTCGACAGCTGCTTGGCCCGGAAAGCCGGCTCGCCCAGCGCCGTCACCGCCGTACGCCGCTCGTCGCCGGTGAGGTCGGCCAGGTGCCGCGGCGGCTTCTTGGCACGGCGCGGTTCATCGAAAACAAGCGGCAGGGAGGTAGTCATCGCACTCGATTGTCGCTTGCCGGACCATCCGTTCACAAATTCACTTCCCCCGGTGGACCTCCCCACCAGGGTGAGACTCGACACCATCCGGTCCGCCGAGGGGCTGAGCTCTCGACCTGGGTGTTGGAATCGGAGCCATGGATTCAGCTCCAGCACTCCCCGCCCGGCTCTGACCGGTTGCCGCACGGACCGACCAGGTCGTACGACGCCTCGCCCAGCACCTCGACCGCGTCGTACACATCGGCCAGGCGGAAATCGACCTCCTGTCCGGGCGGCCAGCGTCTCGGGCTGCTCGATCGCCGCCGGCGAGCCTGGCAAGTGAGATCGTGTCGTCCCCCGTGGATCCGGATGAACGCCGAGATGATCAGCGGCGAGCAAGAGCTGCTGAACTGCTCAGCCGCTACCGCGCACAGTTCAAGCTGTCCACCTGGGCAGCCCGCCCGTACGTCGTACTGGCTGCGGAGCGTGACTAGCCGCTGATCCTGGCCAATAGCCCCTTGCGGACCTCCGGCCACTCGTCAGCCAGGATCGAGAACACCACGGTGTCGCGGAAGGAGCCGTCTGCCAGCCGCTTGTGCCGGCGTAGTACACCCTCCCGAGTAGCTCCCAGCTTGGCGATCGCTGCTTGCGAGCGGACATTCTCCAGCCCCGTCTGGATCTTCACCCTGCCGAACCCGCAGTCCTCGAACGCGTGCTGGAGCACCAGGAGCTTGGTGGCCGGGTTGACCGTGGTGCCCCACACTGCGGGCGAATACCCCGTGTAGCCGAGGTGCACGCTCTCGTTCGGCAGATCCACGTCAGCAAGGCTCGTCGTACCGACGACTGTGCCCGCAGGGCCAGCCGCGTCGTCGGTTGCGAGCCGAACCACGTAAGCGATCCGGTCCGCGGACGAGGCGACCCACTGCTCGCGCATGTGCTCCACGTCGGTGGGCATCGCAGCCGGGCCACCACCGAAACCGGCGGCATAGACCTGCGCGTTGCCGATCGCGGCGTACAGGGGATCGATGTCAGAGGCAACGAGCCGGTCGAGGCGGACGATGTCTCCGATCAAGGGCCGGCCGTCGGGAGCTGTCACCAGCGGGGAGGTCATGACGTCAACCCATCATCTGCCGTGGTGAGACGTCAAACCAATAGATGCAGGATCAGCCAAACCACCGGTGCCACGGACAGCAGCGAGTCCAGCCGGTCCATGATGCCGCCGTGGCCGGGCAGCAGGTTCGACATGTCCTTGATCCCGAGGTCCCGCTTGATCATCGACTCGGCCAGGTCACCGACGGTGGCCATCAGTACGGCGGCCAGGCCGACGATCGCGCCGACCCACCATTCCCCGTTGAGCAGGACCACGACCGAGGCGATGCCCGCGCCCACACAGGTCAGAGTGGAGCCGGCGAAGCCCTCCCAGGACTTCTTCGGGCTGATCGTCGGCGCCATCGGGTGCCTGCCGAGGAGCACGCCGACCACGTAGCCGCCGACGTCGCTCGCGACCGTGACCAGGAAGAACGTCACCACCCGCTCCGGGCCGTCGCGATCCGGCTGGACCAGCAGGATCGCGAACCCGGCCAGCATCGGCACATAGCCGATCAGGAAGACCCCGGCGGTGATGTCGCGGACGAAGCCGTTCGATCCGCGCGGCATCCGCCAGAAGATCGTCGCCAGCACCGTCAGCGCCAGCGCCACCAGCAGTGCGCGCGGCCCGCCGAAGTACGCCCCCACCAGCATCGCCGCCGTACCGGCGAACAGCGGTTCACGCGCGACCGTCGCACCACTGGATTGGAAGGCGCGGCGCACTTCGTCGACAGCCACCAGGGCGGCGGCCAGCACCACGAAGGTGAAGAGGAACTTGTGCCAGTAGAGCGAACCGAGGATGACCGCACCGAGGGCGACACCGACAGCGATGGCAGCCGGCAGGTTACGCCCGGCGCGGCTCGGGGCGGGCGTGACCGGGTCGAGGCCCATCACACCTCGAGCAGTTCGGCTTCCTTGTGCCGGAGCAACTCGTCGATGGAGTCGACGTACTTCTTCGTCAACCCGTCGAGCCG
>JAWWOY010000015.1:0-7847 GCA_033851195.1 Kribbellaceae bacterium
TCCGATAAGCCGCCCCGCGACCGATCCGCCTCCCGCGCCGACACCGCCCGCGTGAACCTCGGATACGCCGTCCGATCGATCGACGCCACCCAGATGCCGAACCCGAAACACGACCCACCTCCACCCCTGCGGCTCGCAGCAGGTCAGCGGCATACGACGCCGCCTGCTCGTCGGTCAAGAACTCCACTGGCATGAACCGGACGCTAACGACGTCCCCAGCCGATCATGGATCTTCCGCCGAACCTCGTCGCCGTGCCGACCGCCCGTGCCAGACGCTCAAGATCACCGGCTTAGCGTTAACCGCCGTACCGATGTCCCCCAAGGCCGAGAACCGCCTGAGCACTCGCTATTGAATAAGTAACACGCATGGTTTAACTTACACGCACGTTACCGCTGTGTGTGCAACAGATCACGCCATGCAGCGGTCCCTGCTGCTCCTGGCCGCCTCCTGGAGGTTCTCGATGACCGCACGCTCGTCCGGACGACGCCTGCTCGCGGGGGTGCTACCAGCCTTGCTGCTGCTGGTCGGCGTACCGTCGCAGGCCCGTGCAGCCACCATGTATCCGAGTGGCGTGGGCGCCGACCTCGGTGCCACCCCCACCACCCTCGGGGTGAAGCCAGCGGCTGGTGAGGACCCCGCCGGCCTGCAGACCGGCACCGAACAGGGCCGCAACTACTGGCGCACGAACCAGGCCGCGAACACCGCCTTCTTCTCGTTCGACGTCGATCGGGATTACGTCGACGAGATCCACACCAACGCCGTGCTCGTCACCGTGACGTATCTCGACAGCGGCACCGGCACCCTGAAGCTCCAATACGACGCCGCGTCCGACCCCGCCGCTGCTGCCGACGATGTCCAGCTGAAGAACACCGGCCGGTGGCAGACCGGCACCTTCGCCCTATCCGACATCGGCTTCAATGACCGGCTCGGCGGCGCGGACCTCCGGCTGTCCGGTAGCGCCGACATCACCGTCTCGGGGCTCCGCATCAGCACCGCCGGAGCATCCACCCAGCTGGGCGCCACTCCCGTCCAGGCCGGCATCACGCCGCGAGCAGGCGACCGGCCGGAGGGCATCATCACCGGCGTACAGGACGGTCGTCCGTATTGGCAGACCAACCGGGCGGCGCCCGCGCCGGGCACCTCGTTCATGTACATGAACGTGGCGGACACCTACCTCTACGACAACCGGAACCTGGTGTTGATCAGCGTCGACTACTTCGACGAGGGCAACGGGCAGTTCGGGCTGCACTACGACTCGCCGGGCGACACCATCCCGGACAAGTTCAAGAACTCCGAGGTGTTCCAGTACGGCGACACGAAAACCTGGAAGACGCACACCTTCGCCCTCACCGACGCGGTGATGACGAACCGGTCGAACGGCTCGGACTTCCGGATCAACCTCGGTGACGGCGCGGTCGATCTCAAGGTCGCAGCCGTCCGGGTGGCGAAGGTGGCCACCGTCCTCGACGTCACCGAGGGCCTGCTCGACCTGATCGACGAGGCCGCCCGGGCCGAGAAGGCAGCTCGCGAAGGCAGCCGCGACGGGCAGTACCCGGTCGGCAGCCGAGCCGCCTTCCGCACCGCGATCGATGACGCGCGGGCTGTTGCAGCAACCTCCGGCGTTACCGACGTCCAGGTGAAGGCGGCTCTGCAGACGCTCCAGGCCAAGCTGACAGCCTTCCTCGCCTCCGCTGTCGACACGAACTTCGCCACCACTGGTACGGCGACCGCCAGCAGCGGGACCGGAGCCGCCCAGGCGGTTGACGGTGATCACCAAACCGCCTGGACGAGTGGGCCGGGCGACGCCTGGCTCCAGGCAGATCTGACGAAGTCACGCCCGGTGAACGACGTACGGGTCGAGTGGGGGCAGGACTACTCCCCCGACTACACCGTGCAGGTCTCCGACGACGGCCAACAGTTCACCACGGTCGGCCGGACGGGTTCGCCAGGCGGGAACCAGATCAGCCGGACCCGCTTCGCCACGGTCAAGGCTCGGTACGTGCGAATTGCCATGACCGGCGCGGCCAGCTTCATCGTCAAGGAACTGCAGCTTCGCGAGTCGCCGGTGGTCGTGCCGCACCCAACCCTGGTGCCCACAGTCAACCCGACCGAGGACGCCGTGGTCGCGGACTTCGACGCCACCTCGTACGGCGCTGACCGCAGCGGCCGGAAGGACTCGACCAAGGCGATCCAGAGCACGCTTTACGCCTGTCAGGACGCGGGCGGCGGCACGGTCTGGCTGCCCGCCGGTCGGTATCTCGTCAGCGACACTCTCGAGGTGCCCGCCTTCTGCACGCTGCGCGGCGACCGGCGTGATCCGGACCAGGGACACGGCGACTACGGCACCGTCGTGATCGCGGATCTTGCCTCGGGCAACGATGGTCCGTCGCTGTTCCGGATCGGCGGCAGCGCCGGCGTGATGGGCGTGACCACCTACTACCCGCGGCAGAGCGCGACCCAGCCGGTGCCGTACAACTACACCTTCGAGATCCCCGGCGGCGCCTGGATCGGCACCGAGAACTACATGATGTCGACTGTCTCCGACGTCACCATGCTGAACTCGTACCGAGGCATCGGCATCAGCACCATGCCGAACGACCGCGGCTCCGCGCCGAGCTCCGGGCAGGTGCATGAGTCGACCACGATCCGCAACGTCAAGGGCACTGCGTTGTTCGAGGGTGCCCGGGCCTACAACGGCGCTGACGTCGGGACCTGGGAGAACGTCACCTTCAGCAACTCCTACTGGGCCTCCGCGGCTGCTGCCTACCGGCCGCCGTCCCGCGCCACGCTGGACCAGTGGACCCGGGCCAACGGCACCGGGCTCGCCCTCGGCGACCTCGAGTGGGACCAGTTCCACAAGATCAGCCTGTCCGACTACCAGGTCGGCATCCACGTGGTGGCGGGCCAGCGCGCCAGCTTCACCGGGAGCTTCCTGGAGCCGGACGTCCGTCGTACCGATGTCGCGCTGAAGGTCGATACGATGGACGACCGCTGGGGCCTGGCAGTCGCCGGCGGACGGCTCGAGGGCAGCTCGTACGCGATCCAGAACGACTCGCTCGGATACGCCAAGATCACCGGTACGGCGCTGACCGGAGCAGTCGCGGGCATTGTCCACCAGATGTCCGGCGCGGCGCCAACCTATGAGCAGCAGCCGCTGCCTGGGCCGGCTCGAAGGACCCTGTACGTCGCTAACGCCGCACATGGTGTCGGGTATCTGCCGACGGCCGATGCGACGAGCGCCGTACAGAAGGTGCTGGACAACGCCGGCAAGTCCGGCGGCGGCATCGTCTACCTGCCTGCCGGGTGGTACCGGATCAGTACTCGTCTGCGGGTTCCCGCCGGGGTCGAACTGCGCGGCGCGTCCGCCGTACCGAACCGCGACCAGTCGGGAGCCAGCGGCGGCACGGTGTTGGAGGCCTTCGAGGGCCGCGGCACCTCCGCACCTGACACCGCCCCGGCGCTGATCACGCTCGACGGCAACAAGGCCGGACTCCGTGGCCTGCGGGTCTTCTACCCGGAGAACAACCCGGGGGCGGCCGAGGGCGTCCTCCCCTACCCGTACGCCGTCCGCGGCAACGGCGCCCAGACCTACGTGGTGAATGCGGGCTTCCCGAACGCGTGGAACGGGATCGACTTCACCACCTACCGCAATGACGGCTTCGTCGTCCGAAAGATCGCCGGCGCCTTCTTCGACCACGCGATCTCGGTCGGGCACAGCGACCGGGGCCGGATCGAAGGGGTGCTGTCGAACGGCAACGCGGTCACCAGGGTCGGCTACCGGCAGCCGTACTGGATGAACGAGGGCAACATCTTCGAGCTGGTGATCGACAAGTACATGCGCAAGACGGCCAAGATCGTCACCGTCGACGGGGCCACCCGGCTGAGCGTCTTCAACGCCTTCGCCTACGGCTTCCATGACGGGCTGGTGGTGAACTCCGGCCAGGTCGACGCCTACAACATCGGCACCGACAACCTCGGCGCGGGCGGCTATACCGTCCGGGTCGGGACCGGCGACGTCGAGGCGACCAACGTTGCCCGGTACAACGGCGCCACCAGCACCGGGCCGGTCACGCTGCACAACGTGATGGTGATCAACGTCGTCCAGCGCCGTGTCTCGGTGGTCGCGACACCGGCCTCCGCAGGCACTGTGAAGCTCCTCGGGAACGAGTCGGAACCGGGTACCTACGAGGTCGGCGCGCAGGTCACCGCGACGGCCGCGGCTGCATCGGATAACGTTTTCCGGGATTGGACCGTCAATGGTGTGGTGGTGTCGACCGAACCGTCGTACACCTTCACCGTCTCGGCGGACCAGGTACTGACCGCGAACTTCACCGCTGGGTGAAACACCCGCTGGTCGGCGGCCCGTCCGGCCGCCGGCCAGCGCAGAGAAAGGGCGAAATGGCTGACACGACGGACAACCATCAGATCGCGATCGTGGGCTGCGGAGTCATCGGCCGCACCCACGCAGACACCATCGCGGCACGACCCGACGCGACCGTGACCGCTCTGATCGACGGCGACGCGGCCGCCCGTGAGTCGCTCGCGGCGTCGCTGGTCGCCGCCGGACAACCCGAGCCGAAGGTGTACGACGACCTGGTCGCCGCACTGGCGGGATCGGACATCTCACTGGTCGCGATCTGCACGCCGAGTGGCACCCATGCCGCCTTGGCCGAGCAGGCTCTCGCCGAGAAGAAGCACGTCGTCATCGAGAAGCCGCTCGACGTCGACCTGCCCCGGGCGCGGCGCCTCGGTGCGGCGGCCACCCGGGCGGCGAACCACGGCGTCGTCTCCTCGGTGATCAGCCAGCACCGGTTCGACCCGGGCAGCGCACTGGTCGCGGAGGCGATCAAGAGCGGGCGTTTCGGCCAACCGACCTCGGCCGTCGCCACTGTGGCCTGGTGGCGCAGTGACGAGTACTACGCCTCGGCCGGCTGGCGTGGCACCTGGGCCCAGGACGGCGGCGGCGCACTGATGAACCAGGGCGTCCACACGGTCGATCTGCTGCTCTGGTTCATGGGCCGGCCGGTCACCGTCCAGGCGCAGGCCATCCGCGCGGCTCACCACGCGATCGAGGTCGAGGACACGGTGGTGGCGATCCTGACCTTCGAGTCCGGCGCAGTGGCGACGCTGCATGCGACCACCGCGGCCTTCCCGGGCAACCGCACCCGGGTCTCCGTGCACGGCACCGAAGGTGGTGCCGAGATCGAGAACGACGTGCTGAGCCGCTTCAACGCGGACGGTTCCACCGACGAGGTGAGCGTCGACGCCGAACGACCCGGCGGCCATGTCGCCCAGTACGACGACGTCCTGCGGGCGATCGCCAACGGCGAGCAGCCCGGGATCACCGTCCACGATGCCATCGAGGCGCTCGCAACGGTCCGCGCCGTCTACATCGCCTCGACCCTCCAACGCCCGGTCCAGTTCCTCGACGTCCTCGAAGGCCGCTACGACGACGTCGACGTCAGCCGCGGCATAGGCCTCCCACCCCGCTAACGGTTGGTGGTCTAGGTGCCGGGCTCGCGCGAGTTGAGGATGCGCTGGAAGAGGTGGCAGTCACGCCACCCGCCGTCGATGTGCAGGTAGGTGGGCGCTGTGCCGATCTGGGAGAAGCCGCACTTGGCCAGCACCCGCTGCGACGCCAGGTTGGTGGTCAGAGTGCTTGCCTCGATCCGGTGCAGGCGAAGTTCCGTGTCCGCGACGTCGGCCACGGCTCGCACCGCTGCTGTGGCCACTCCCTGGCCGACAGCGCCGCCATCGACCCAGTAGCCGAGGCTGGCGCTGCGGAACGGGCCAGGCACGATGTCGGTAAGTGTCGCCGCACCGATGATCCGATCGCCCTCGACCAGCACCCACGGCATGACCTGGCCGTTCTTGTGGCGCTCCAGCTGGCCCTCCAGTCGCTGGGCCTGGCCTGTGGCCGTGAACCAGGCGTCTGTACGGCGTGGATCCCACGGCCGCAGGTGATCGCGGTTGCGCACCTGCGCCTCAGCCAGTGCTTCGGCGTCTTCCAGTGTTGCCAGCCGGAGCAGGATCTCCGGCGTCAGTGCGCGGCTGAGATTCACTTCGGCAGTCTACGAGCCTGGCTCGAGCCGCCGACCCGCGGCGTGAAGGCATCGTGAAAGATCATCGAGGCGGCACCGACCGCGGCCGCATCGGCCTGCAGCATCGACTCCTCCACCAGCACCGTCCGGGTGGCCTTGGCGATCGGGTAGGAATTGACCGCCCGGTCGATTTCGAAAAGGAACACCTCGGCGATCTCTTTTTCGAATGCCGGGCCACCGAGAACGATCAGGTCGATATCCAGTAGATCGACCAGACCGACAGCACCCTGTGCAATCACACCGGCCACCTGAGTAACCGCCTTGCGGGCCGCCTCGTTCCCTTCGGCCGCCGCTTTACATACGGCTTTGTAACGTTTTGCCTCATCAGTTGCGGTGGTATCGGTCTCGACATATCCGAACCCCTCCGCAATCACCGGCAGCGAGGCGGTCGGATTGCACTCGGCCATCATCCGTGGGCCACCCGACTCGTCCCATTGCCCCATCCGGAGGGCACAGAGCTGGCCGAACTCGCCGGCGTTCGCCGTACCACCGCGGTAGATCGAGCCGTTCAGGATGAGCCCGCTGCCGACGCCCGTGCCGAGGTACAGGTAAGCGAAGTCGCGGGCGCGGGCCGACCGGCCGATCCAGAGCTCGCCCATGGCCGCGGCGGTGCCGTCCTTCTCCACCAGCACCGGGTGTTTCAGCTTCTGCTGCAACAACTGGCGGATCTCCAGACCGCGCCACGCAGGCTGCAGCGGGAGATCGAGCAGGGTGCCGTCCGCGTTGATCGGACCCGGTACGGCGACACCCACGCCGAGCACGGAGGCAGCGTCCGCCTCGCTGCTGCTGAGCGCCTCGGTCACGGTGGCTGCGGCGAGATCGACCAGCCGGACGGCGTCCAGGTCTGCCGCGAGGTCGACGGTCTCGCGGCGCACGATGGCGCCGTCGAGATCGACAACGGCGACCGTCAGCAGTTCCGGATCGATGTGGATGCCCACCGCGTGGGCCGCGTTGGAGCGGAGCCGGACGGGCGTACGGGGCTTGCCCAGTCGCTCGGCCCGCTCCTGCGCCTCCTCGACCAGCAGGCCCTGCTGCAACAGGATGCGCAGGATGCGCGAGACCGACTGCTGGGTCAGCCCGGTGCGACGGGAAATCTCGGTCCGGCTGATGATGCCGGCCAGCCGGATCGTCTCGATGATCACGGCCTCGTTGAAGGAGCCCAGGTCGTACTGATTCGCACCGGAGCGCGTCGGCTCTTCTAACACCGCCGCCTCGCCATCAGGCGTGACCATTGCCCACCTCCTTCTTCATTGCGTTCCCCCCTTCAGAAAGCGACACCGCACAAAAAGCGACGGCGCGCAAAGCCCTCGTCGCGATGGGCTAGTCGCGATTAGTATTTCACGGCGCCTCCAATGCACCGTCGGGGCGCCGGACACCGGCTGCCCATTCATCATGGCCGGACAACTTGGCCGGGTAACGGCGAGCCGCCTCCAGGTCGAGGTCGATGCCCCAGCCAGGCGCCTCGTTCGGCTTCAGCCAGCCGTCGACGATCCGCAGGGTGCCGGGGAAGACCTCGTGAACGGCCTCTTTGTAGATGTGGCCTTCCTGGATGCCGAAGGCAACGGAGCTGACATCCAGCGCCACGTTCGCGGCCGCCCCGATCGGCGAGGTGTCCCCGGGGCCGTGCCAGGCCGTCCGGACACCGCACAGCTCGGCCAGGTCAGCCACCTTGCGGGCCGCGGTGAGTCCGCCGATGTCAGAGATGTGGCTGCGGATGAAGTCGACACCACCGTCGCGGACCAGCC
>JAWWOY010000021.1:0-2969 GCA_033851195.1 Kribbellaceae bacterium
GGGACGGCTACTGGTACGCCTACGCCACCTCGGACCCACTCGTCGCCAATGGGCCGTTCGGCCTGATGCACATGGCCCGGACCAAGGACTTCGGCTCCTGGGAGTACCTCGGCACAGTGTTCAGCGACACCACCAAGCCGTCCTGGGCCGCGCCCGGCTCCTACTTCTGGGCGCCGGACATCCGCTACTTCGGCGGCCGGTACGTCATGTACTTCACTGTCACCGACACCCTGGCCAACCCCGGTGGGGACCCGGCGATCGGTGTCGCGACCGCGCCGACGCCGGCTGGTCCGTGGACCGCGACCGACGGTCCGGTGGTGGCGCCGAAGCCTGATGGCAACGGCGGCTTCTACGGCACTATCGACCCGGCGATGCTGACCGCGGCCGACGGCAAGCGCTACCTCTACTCCGGCGGCTTCTACGGCGGCATCTCCGTCACCGAACTCTCCGCGGACGGCTTGCACGCTGTCGGTACGCCGACCCAGGTGACCGTCGGTGACCGCTACGAAGGCTCGTACGTCGTGTATCACGACGGCTGGTACTACCTGATGGGCTCGTCGATGAACTGCTGCGCCGGCCCGACCACCGGCTACTCGGTTTTCGCGGGCCGGTCGCGGTCGCCGCGCGGGCCTTTCGTCGACGCGGACGGCGCGAGCCTGAACGAGTCCCGCGTAGGCGGCACTACCGTGATCACCCAGAACGGCAACCGCTGGATCGGCCCGGGCCACAACGCTTTCATCACCGACGCGGCCGGGCAGGACCACATCGTCTACCACGCGATCGACCGGGGTACGCCGTGGCTGACCGACCCGTTGGGCGTCAACCGGCGGCCTATGCTGATCGATCGGATCGACTGGATCGACGGCTGGCCGCGCACCCGCGCCGGACTCGGCCCGAGTGACACCCCACAGCCGGCTCCCACCACAGGCTCGTCCCTAGGGATCGACTCGACCGACCCGGCCGCAGGCCTTGTCGGCGCATCCAGGCTGCCCGGTGACTCTGTAGGTGGCCCGACCGCCTCCATCCAGGGTGCGGCAACCACACGAGCCTCTGCCCCGGCCGGTTCGGTGCGGGTGGAGGCTGATGTCCGGCTCGCTGGTAGCAGCTTCACCACCGTGGTCGGTGGTTCCGTGGTTGTCACGGTGTCGGGCAATAAGCTCAACGTGGCGGCAGATGGACGCGTGGCCAGCGCCACCCTGCCCGCGGACTTCAACCGGGCGGATTGGAACAAGCTCAGCGTGCAGGTCCTCGGGACCACCGTGACGGCTCGGGTGAACGATGCCGGGCTCGGCGACCTCTATGCCGAGGCCCAACTCGTCGTACCGGGGTTGAAGCTCAAGGCTGCGCCGGTGAACTGGCTGGGCACGGCTGAGCTGGACAACCTGACGGTGCGGGCTGTTGCCGAGCCCGTACGCCGGCTGGCCGACGTACCGGAGGCTGGGCGGTTGCTGTCGGCTGACGAGTTCGACGGCAGCGGGTTGGGCGCCGGCTGGAGTTGGGTGCGTCCCGATGCCAAGGCAGTCGTTGCCGATGGCAAGTTGTCGTGGCCGCTACAGAACACCGACCTGGTCGGGTCCGGCAACAACGCCGCGCTGCTGTTCCACGAGACGCCGGCTGCCGATAGCTGGATCGCCGAGACCAAGCTGCATCTGGATCTGGGCGAGGGCGACATCCGCAACTACCAGCAGGCCGGGATGATCGCGTACCGCAATGATGACGACTTCGCCCGGTTCGGCGATGTCTCGATCTGGAAGACCCGCCAGACCGAGTACGGCCGGGAACTGGTCGCTCGGCCCTCTGACGGAGCCACCAGCTACGGCGCAGCCGCTATCGGCCGCTCGGCGCCGACCCTGTGGATGCGGCTCGCTTACCACCTCAACAGCGCAGGCGAACACGTCTATCGAGCCGGCAGCAGCACGGACGGTAAGAACTGGACCTGGGGTGCCTCCTGGGTTCTGCCAGCCGGTGCGATGCCAAAGCTAGGTCTGTACGCCCACGGGGACCAGACCGGCTCCAACCCGCCTCCGACCGCCACCTTCGACTACCTCCGCTTCTACGCCACCAAGTAGGCGTTTGTTGCGTCGCTGGAGGTTCCTGGCCCTCGCTGTGGTGCTCGTCGGTTGCGGCAGCACCACAGCGAAGGCCGCCCGACAATGAAGGAACAGCGATGGGCTTCACCAACCCCGTGTACGACGGCAACTTCGCCGATCCACAGGTGATCGCGACCGCCGACGGCTACCGGGCCTTCGCCACCAACGGCCCGCTCGGCAACGTGCAGACGCTGAAGTCGACCGACCTGGTCTCGTGGGAGCAGGTGGGTGACGCACTGCCGTCGTTGCCCGCCTGGACCACACCGGGCAAGGTCTGGGCGCCTGAGATCGCCGTGCACGCGCCTGACCGGTACGTCATGTATTACACGACCTCCCACGACGCCTCCGGTCGGCAATGCCTAGGCGTCGCCGTCGCGGCCCGCCCCGAAGGCCCATATGTCGATTCGTCGACCAAGCCGTTCATCTGCCAGGACGCCGAAGGTGGTTCGATCGATGCCAGCCCCTTCCAGGACTCCAGCGGTCAACGCTGGCTGTACTGGAAGAACGACGGCAATGCGATTGGCGTCGACACCTGGATCTACGTATCCCGCCTGTCCCCCGACGGCTTACACCTGGTTGGCGACCCGTTCCGGCTGATCAAGCAGGACCTGCCCTGGGAGGGCAACCTTGTCGAGGCGCCGTACTTGGTGGAACGCAACGGTAGGTTCCACCTCTTCTACTCGGCCAACGCCTTCGACAAGGCCGAGTACGCCGTCGGCCACGCCTTGTGCGAGACCCCGGCCGGCCCGTGCACCAAGTCAGTCGACCCCGTCCTAACGTCGTCACCCGACGCTGCCGGCCCCGGCCACAACATGGTCCTGCAGAAGGACGGCCGCTACTGGTTCGTCTACCACGCTTGGGACCCGGCATCGGTCGGCA
>JAWWOY010000044.1:0-2795 GCA_033851195.1 Kribbellaceae bacterium
AGGCAGGCGAAGCCCGAGCGACAGGTCGTACTGCTGCAGCAATCGACCGGCACCCGGTGCAGCGCCGATGGTCCAGCGATTGACGACGGCACGTTGCAGCACGAGATCCGCTGAAACCAACCGAGAACCGGGCGCCAGCAACCGCTTGGAGCTCGACTGCCACCACCTGGGCACCAGCCTGGACCAGCGGCGCCGTCAAGGCACCGAGTCCGGCACCTACGTCGAGGATCAGTTCACCGGGCATGACCCCGGCGGCGTCCACAACGCGTTGTGCCCAACGATTATCGAGCGGATGCCATCCCCAGGCACCCCGCCCCTGCCCGGAGCCGGGCACGACGGACCATCACAAAGATGTTCATGCTCATGAGCCGACCCTAAAGGCCCGGGAGCCCTACCTTCAAAGGGTTTTCACGGTGTACCGGAGTGGATCTCACGGGACTAGGCGATCAGGCCCGGGCGTTTTTCGCGCTTCTCGTCGGGGCAGGCGGCGACGAGGTCGTCCAGGGACAGTTCGAGCGTCGCGGCCACGGCGGCGACGGTGAAGAGGGCCGGGGTCGGGATCCGGCCGGTCTCGATCTTGCGGAGGGTGTCGACGGAGACCCCGCAGCGCGCGGCCACCTCGACCATGGATCGGTTGCCGCGCGCCGCGCGCAGCAACTGACCGAGCCGGCGGCCGCGTTCACGGTCCCAACTGGACAGCGGAGGTCGAACCATGACTGTGATAATAGTACCGGTATAACTATCACGCGAGGTTGAGGACTCAGATGGTCGAGTTGAAGACGGCGGCGGAGATCGAACAGATGCGCGTAGCCGGGCGTGTGGTCGCCGCGGCGCTCGCTGCGGTGAAGAAGGAGGCGTCGGCCGGCGTCGCACTGCGGGAGCTGGACCAGGTCGCGCGGGAGGTACTGGCGTCGGCCGGCGCGGTGTCGCTGTTCGAGGGATACCAGCCCGGCTTCGCGGGCAGCCCGTTCAGCGGCGTCATCTGCACCTCGGTCAACGACGCGGTACTGCACGGCCTACCCAGCGACGTGCGACTGGCTGACGGCGACCTGCTCAGCGTCGATTGCGGCGCCTCGATCAACGGCTGGTGCGGGGACTCCGCCACCAGCTTCGTTGTCGGTACGCCGCGCGCCGAGGATCTGGAGCTGATCGCCACCACCGAGAAGGCACTCGCCGCGGGGATCGCGGCAGCTGTTCCCGGGGCGCGACTGGGCGACATCGGCGCTGCCATCGGCGCGGTCGGCCAGCAGGCCAGGGTCGGCACCAATCTGGACTTCGGCGGTCACGGCATCGGCCGCCGGATGCACGAGGAGCCGCACATCCCGAACGGAGGCCAGCCGGGCCGCGGGTTGAAGCTCCGCCCGGGCCACGTGATCGCGATCGAACCGTGGTTCTGGCAGGGCATGGGAAGCGTCTACGTGATTGATCAGGACGGCTGGACCTTGCGCTCCGCCGACGGCAGCCGCGGCGCCCATGCAGAACACACGGTCGCCATCACCGATCAGGGTCCGGAGATCCTCACCCAGCGGTGAGCCGGATCGCACCTCTCAGAACAGCGTCTGCTGATCCGGATCCGGCGCCATCGCAGGCACGGGAGCTGCTCGCCGTTGACCGGATCTCTGTTGCGCTGATCCTGATCGCCCTTGGCGTTGCCCTGATCCTGATTGCGCTGAGCGCGGCCGGCCGGGGCGCCGGAAGCGTTCGCTGGCTGGATCCGGCTCACCCCATCCCGATTCGGACCCTGAGCCTGCGCCTGAGACGACGCCCGACCTCGAACGCGAGCGATGCCGCGACTCGGCGCCGAACCCGTGCTTATCGAGCAACGGCCGGACCCGCTCCTCGAACGCACGGCGATAGCTGGGCGACGCGTTGCTCCCCCGCGCATAGAGCTGCTCGTACCGCTTCACCAACTCGGGCCGCTCCTGCGCGAGCCAGCCCAGGTACCACTCCTTGACCCCTGGCCGAAGGTGCAGCACCAGCGTGGTCACACCGGTTGCACCCGCTGAGGCCAGCTCTCCGAGTAACTGATCGATCTGCTCGGCCGAGTCGGTCAGCCACGGCAGCACCGGGGCCACCATCACACCGCAAGGCAACCCGGCCTCCCGCACGGCGCGGATCAGGTCCAGCCGGCCGCGCACCGACGGAACCCCGGGCTCGACGAGCCGGCGCAAGTCCTCGTCGGCGAGCGCGAGGGAGATGCCGACCCCGAGCGGAACCTGCTCGGCTGCCGCGGCCAGCAGATCCAGGTCACGCTTGAGCAGCGTGCCCTTGGTCAGCACCGACAGCGGCGTACCGGATCCGGCCAGCGCCTCGATGATGCCGGGCATCAGCCGGTAACGGCCCTCGGCCCGTTGGTAGGGATCGGTATTGGTGCCGAGCGCGACTTGCTCACCACGCCACGACGGCCGGGCCAGCTCCCGACGCAAGACGTCGGCCACATTCGTCTTCACCACGATCTGCTGGTCGAAGTCCAGGCCCTGGTCCAGCTCGAGATACCGGTGGCTCGGCCGCGCGAAGCAGTACCGACAGGCATGAGTACAGCCCCGGTACGGATTGATCGTCCAGTTGAACGGCAGCCCCGACCCCGGCACCGAGTTCAGCGCGGACCGGGCCAGCACCTCGTGGAACGTGATCCCGCGGAACTCCGGCGTCGTCACGCTGCGGACCAGCCCGGCGATCGAGCCGAGGCCCGGCAACGCCCCTGGCGCCTCCGCTCCGATCTCTTGCCCGGACCATCTCATGGACTTTAGTCGAACACATGTTCGCCAGACAATCAACCCGCCCCGCGACGGTGG
>JAWWOY010000056.1:0-7013 GCA_033851195.1 Kribbellaceae bacterium
CCCAGTCCGGATGCCACCCTGCACGCCTAGTCTGAGCAGGCTCGACCGGAGAGGAGATGCCAGGTGAGGACGCAGTTGGGGTCGTCGGACGACGATGAGCGGGCTATGGCCGACCTCGCGGAGGTGCCTGACTGGAACCGAGTCTGGGGACCGCCCGCGGTAGGTCTGGACGCCGTCCGTGCCATGGCCGAGCGGGTCTCCGCTGCCACCGGCTGGCGCCCCTGGGCTCCCGGCGAGATCGACCCGCACCAGTACACCTGGGGCCTGGTCACCCCGCGCGAGACCGTCATGGTGGTACTGGCGGACGCCGTGCTGCCGGACAGCCCGCGCGGCAGCTGGTCGGCGTACGAGATCGGTCCTGATGATGTCGCTGACGCGGCGGCGGGATTGGACGCGCACTGGCCCGGCCAGTTGGAGCTGGCACGTCGGTATTGGGGATTGCCGGCCTTCGTCGGCCGTGGCAGTGATCCACGGATCCCGGACGAGTGGCGGGACCGCCGCCGGCACCTGGCCGTGTGGCTGCGGCCCGGGGCAGAGATCCACCTGTACGCCGGGCTGCCGAGTCCGGATTCGCCGACCCGCGCGGTCGGGTTCGGATATTCCGTCTATGCGACCGAGGTGGCTTGATGGCAACCGAAGACGAAATGCTCCAGCTGATCATCGACGTTTTCCAGGACTTGCGTGGGATGGTGCAAGGGTTCCAGGGCAAGAGCTTGTCCCCCGCGCAGCAGCGCCGGATGATGCGGGAGGTATGGCGGGACTTGTCGAATAACGACCCTCGAGTCAACACCGTGCGGCAGCAGGTCTCCAATCCCCAGAGCTTCGAGAAGGGGTTGGCGGCGAGGGCCAACGAGATCCTGGACGAGCGGTTCGAGCCCGAGAACGCCGACGAGCAGAACCGCGATCCCCAGCAGGTCGAGGCGCCGGAAGCCGCGCATGGCGAGGAGGCTCTGGTGGCGGATGAGCCAGAAAGACCTGAACGGGTGGAAGTGCTGGAACTCCAGACCTTCCTGGACGGCGACCGGATCAGGAATACGTGGGACTCCCAGCTGCTTTTCCCGGATGGCGACCGGTCCCCTGCTCCGGGAGCGGTCCCGGGGCCGGCCGAGCAGAACCGCGATCCCCGGCAGGTTGAGATGCCGGAGGTTGAGGCGCCGGAAGCCGCGCAGGGCGAGCAATTTGAGGCACCGGAGGCTGTGGTGGCGGGGGGTGAGGTGCCGGGGGTTAAGGAGGCGGAGGCTGCGCAGCAGGGTCCGGTGTTGGGGCAGGCCGACAATGGTCAGCTCGTCTCGCCTGCGATCGGCGACGATGCACCTCCGGCCGCCGAATGGGGGAACGCTCCCATCTACGCCGAGCTCCGGGCTGAGCAGCAGGCGCTCGAGCAGGCCGAGACTCCGATCTACACCCAGTTCGTGAATGAGCGGGCTCGGCAGGGGCAGGAGCGGCCGGAAGGGGAGATCGCCTCACCGGCTGGCGTCGACCAAGGCGCGACAGGTGACGCCTCGAATAAGCCAGCGGGGCAGGGCCAGGTCGCCGCGGCACAAAGCCCTGAACTACCGGCGGCCGAGCAGCGGCTCCGATACCTCCACAACGGCGGTCAGCTCCCTGCGCCGGGAGCGGTTCAGTCTCGGGACGGGGCTACCGCGGCATCTCCCCCTGCCAGCGCGCATCATCCTCAGCAGACTTCCTCGAAGGACTCGGACGGCCGCCCCGGCCTAGGGGATTAGTACACGATCGCCTGGGCATTGTCGGCCAGGATCTCCTCGGTGAACGCCGGCGCCCCAGCGATCCTGGTACCGGGGAGCAGGTCGTGGTCGGTGAGATCGCGACGCTTGGCGCATTGCGTGCAGACGGTGAGCGCGCCCCCAGCCAGTACGGCGGCGAGCAGGTCGACCAGCGGTGCTGCGTGCGGTAGTTCGAACTCCTGCGCCTTGCCCGGTACGGCGAACCACACGGCGTCGCCAGTCAGCCAAAGCGATACCGTGGCTCCGGCGGCAACCGCGGTGGCGGCGACGGTGAAGGCCTGGTTGGCGCGTTCGGGCTCATCCGAGCCCGCGGTCAGTTTGATCACCAACGTGCGGGACATCACGCCACACTAGCCGCAGGGCATCGCCTACACTTGCGACCGTGCTGTACGTCATTTTCACGACTCTGCTGGTGCTGGTCACCTTGTTTATCGGCTGGTTCTCGGCGTTCGTCGTCTACCGCCTGTACCGCGGCCGCGGTACGGCCTGAGCTCCCGAGACACTAGGCGACTGATCCGATGGCGTTCGAGATCCCGCAGGACCTGCACCCCGACCTGATGCCGCTGGCCTGGCTGCTCGGCCGCTGGGAGGGCCGCGGTCATGGGGAATACCCGACGATCGACAAGTTCGAGTTCGGCCAGCAGATCGACTTCAGCCACAACGGCAAGCCGTACCTGCACTACGTCAGCCAGACCTACGTGGTCGGCGAGGACGGCACCAAGGAGCGCCCGCTCGCGGTCGAGACCGGGTTCTGGCGGCCCAAGCCGGACAACAAGCTCGAGGTGGTGCTCGCGCACCCGACCGGCTTCGCGGAGATCTGGTACGGCGAGATCGACGGCGCCAAGATCGAACTGCGCACCGACGTGGTGGCCCGGACGGCGACCGCCAAGGAGGTCAATGCCGGACACCGGCTGTATGGCCTGGTCAAGGGCCAGTTGATGTGGGCCTACGACATGGCCGCCGAGGGCCAGCCCCTCCAGCCGCACCTCTGGGCCACCCTGAACCGCGCTTGACGGTTCAGCTCTCAGACACCCACGAATACTCCACCTTCGGTCGCCCGCTGCGGCCGTCGTACCGCTGGGTGCGGAGCGCCTGGCCCTGGTCGGCCAGATGCTCGAGGTACCGCCTGGCGGTGATCCGCGACGTGCCCAGCTCGGTGCCGATCTCCTCGGCGGTCCAGCCCTCCCGGTTACCCAAGAGCTGGACGACCCGATCCAGCACCGGCCCGGCCAGCCCCTTCGGCACACTCGACGAAGTTGTTGCTGGGCGCAACAATCGGTCAACCTCGTCCTGGTCGGCGACCGTCTGGCCGCTGTCGGCGGCCCGTCGTTGCCTTGCATAAGCAGTGAGCCGGTCCCGCAGGGTCTCGAAGGCGAACGGCTTCAGCACGTACTGCACGACGCCGATCCGGGCCGCCGCCTGAACCGCCGCCACCTCTCGCGCCGCCGTCACCGCGACCACGTCCGTTTGGTTGCCCGCGGCCCGCATCCGCCGTACGACGTCCAGCCCGTGGCCGTCCGGCAGGTTCATGTCGAGCAGGACCAGGTCCACCTGTTCGCGGCTGAGCACCTGCAGCGCGCGGGCCGCCGTACGGGCGATGCCCAGGCAGCTGAAGCCGGGCAGCCGGTCGACGTACGCGCGGTGGGCTTCGGCGGCGACCGGGTCGTCCTCGACCACCAGGACCCGCAGATCCTCAGGCACTGCCGGCCACCGCCCGAGGGATGCGGACCCGAACGGTCAGTGCTGGTAGTTCATCGAGCTCGGAGTCCGGATCGACCACCAGGCTGCCCTGCCAGCGCTGCACCGTGGTGCGGACCAGGACGAGGCCGAGGCCGTGGCCTGGTTCGGATTTGGTGGTCCAGCCGCGGTCGAACATGTGCGCCAGTTCGGTCGCGTCCAGCTCGGCGCCGGTGTTGGTGACAGCCAGGTCGATCGCATCCGCAGTCGTCCTTGCCCGAAGTTCGGCCAGGCGGGGCGCAGGTCCGCCGCGAGCAGCCTCGATTGCGTTGTCCAGCAGGTTGCCGACGACTGTGACGACGTCCTGAGCCGGTAGCCGGGTGTGAAGCGGCTCGTCGCCGACGTCGAGGGTCAGCAGGACTCCGCGCTCCTGCGCCTGGGCCAGTTTGGCCAGCAGCAGCGACGCCAGGACCGGATCGCCGACCGTGCCGACGACGCGATCGGTCATCGCCTGGGCCAGTTGCAGCTCGGATACCGCGAACTCGCGGGCCCGGTCCGGCCGTCCGATCTCGATCAGGCTGACCACGGTGTGCAGGCGATTCGACGATTCGTGGTTCTGGGCTTGCAGCGACTCGGCCAAGCTGCGGACCGCGTCCAGCTCACCGAGCAAAGCCTGCAGCTGGGTGTGATCGCGCAACGTGACGATCCGTCCCTTACCGGAAGCGGCCGGCAGTTGGTTCACCACCAGGACCCCGTGCCTGCCCAGATGCAACTCGTCGTACGCCGTCCGGCCCTGGCTGAGCAGGTCCGCCAGGACGCCCGGCAGGTCGAGCTCGTCGATGGTCGCGTCGGCCGGCACCTGGCGCAGGCCCAGCAGGCGGCGCGCTTCGTCATTGACCAGCCGGACCCGGCCGTCCTCGTCCAGCAGTACGAGGCCCTCGCGAGCCGCGTGCAGGACGCCTTCGTAGAACTCGAGCATCCACGCGAGCGACTGCGTACCCATCCCGCGAGTGGCTCGCCGGACCCGCCAGGAGACGAGCGCGTTGCCTGCCACGGCGACCCCGAGCATCAGACTGGCGATTCCCAGCATCGACCGCAACTCGGGCTCGAGCAGGTCCCCCCAGCTGGGCGGGGCCACCCCGGCGGCAGCATCCTGGATGGCCTGAGCGCGAGCCCGGGTCAGCAAGGTGATCCACACCATCGCGATGAGGACGGCGACCGTGACCGTCTGCAGCCATAGCACCTGGCGGCGCAGTTCCCGCGGACGGCGCTTCAATCCGACCTTCATTCCGACATTGTGCAGCGCGACCGCTGACCGGGCGACGCGCTGGCGCGTGCGCCGGACGGCTGCGAACGATATGAACGAAATGCACAGTTCCTCTGTGTGTCACGTCACAGTTACTCAGAACCAGCCCCGACCGGCCCGACGAGGAGAACGCCGATGTCGAGCACACCTGTCTCACGACCGACGCCCGTCCGTAACGACCGGACCCACTTCCTCTACATCGCCGTCATCGTCGCCGTCGCGCTCGGTATCGGCGTCGGCTTCCTCTTCCCGGACTTCGCGGTCCAGTTGAAGCCGCTCGGCGATGGGTTCGTGAACCTGATCAAGATGATGATCAGCCCGATCATCTTCTGCACCCTGGTGCTCGGTATCGGCTCGGTCCGGCAGGCCGCCAGCGTCGGCAAGGTGGGTGGACTGGCGCTCGCCTACTTCCTGGTCATGTCGACCGTCGCCCTCGCCATCGGCCTGGTCGTCGGCAACCTGGTCCAGCCGGGATCCGGGCTGAACCTGACGGACAAGGTGCGCGCCGCCGGCAAGGCGCAGGCCACCACGGCCGGTCATCAGGGGACGGCTGACTTCCTGCTCGGCATCATCCCGAAGACGCTGTTCTCGGCATTGACCGAGGGGCAAGTACTTCAGACGGTCTTCGTCGCGCTGCTGGTCGGCTTCGCGCTGCAGGCGATGGGTGCCAAGGGCCAGCCGGTGCTGACCGGGATCGGGCACCTGCAGCGACTGGTCTTCAAGATCTTGTCGATGATCATGTGGGTCACGCCGATCGGTGCCTTCGGCGCGATGGCATTTGTCGTCGGCGCCACCGGGTGGGACGCCCTGGTCAGCCTCTTCAAGATCATGGTCGCCTTCTACATCACCTGCTTGATCTTCGTGATCGTTGTCCTCGGCACCATTCTGCGAGCCTTCACCGGGTTGTCGATCTTCCAGCTACTGCGCTATCTCGGCCGGGAGTTCCTGCTGATCGTGTCCACCTCGTCGTCGGAGACCGCGCTGCCGCGGCTGATCGGCAAGATGGAACACCTCGGCGTCCAGAAGCAGGTGGTCGGCATCACCGTCCCGACCGGCTACTCGTTCAACCTGGACGGCACCGCGATCTACCTGACAATGGCCTCGCTGTACATCGCGGAGGCGTTGAACCAGCCGTTCTCGCTCGGGCAGCAGATCTCGCTGCTGTTGTTCATGATCATCGCCTCCAAGGGCGCGGCCGGGGTCACCGGCGCAGGCTTGGCGACGCTGGCCGGCGGCCTGCAGTCGCACCGGCCCCAACTGGTGGACGGGGTCGGCCTCATCGTCGGTATCGACCGGTTCATGTCCGAGGCCCGGGCGCTGACCAACTTCTCCGGCAACGCGGTGGCGACGATCCTGGTCGGACACTGGGTTGGCCAGTTCGACAAGGCACAGGCCCTGCAGGTGTTCGCCGGCGAAGACCCGTTCGACGAGGCCGCGTTCGCCGCCGGTGACACCCACGCCGGCGACGTCCCGGGCGAAGTCCCGAGTGAAGTGGTAGACGATCGCGTGGGCGGTACGGCGACCACCAGCTAGATCCCCTGCCACGATGCCCCGGCCGCTCCCTCCCGATCGACCGGGGCATCGTGGTGTCCAGCCCCGCCTGCGCCCCGTATGAGCGTCGTACGGGCCCGGGTCGGTCAGTGGCCGTTGAGCTTCTCCACGACGGGGGCGAGTTGCTCGAAGAAGCCGGCGTTGATGCTCACGTAGGAAACCCCGAAGTCGTCCCGGCGGCGCTGCAGCTCGTCAGCCATCTCTTGCACGCTGCCGCGCAACAGGATCAATGAGTCGTGTTCGGCCAGGGTGGCCGGGTCGGCCTCCAGGAACTGCCGCATCCACGGCGGCACCTCGTCGCCCACCACACCCAGGTTCATCGCGATCTCGATCTGGTCGGCGCGGTCGCCGGCCTTGGCGAGCAGGTCCTGAACCATCTCCTTCATTTCGGTCCGAGACGTGAAAGCTCCCGCTGCCAGCGTGACGATGTCCGCCTTCGCCGCCGCCAGTGCCCGCGATTTGGGGCCGCCGGCGGCCATCAGGACGGGCGTGTGCAGCTCGCCGTCAAGGGTCCGGAGGTGGTCGATCGTGTCGTCCACCTGAGCCAGCCGCTCGGCCGCGGTCCCGAACGGAAGGCCGAGTTCGCGGGTGAACTCCCGAACGGCGTCGCGCCCGGTGCCGATGCCGAAATCGAACCGTCCACCGGTCAGGACCGACAAGGTGTGCGCATCCCAGGCCGCACCCAGAGCCGGCCGCAGCGGGGCTGCTGCGACGAAGGTGCCGACACGCAAGTC
>JAWWOY010001105.1:0-3256 GCA_033851195.1 Kribbellaceae bacterium
CTGTTCGTGATGGGCCGCACCGACGACGTCATCAACGTTGCGGGACACCGGATGTCGACGGGATCGATCGAGGCGGTGCTTGCCGGGCATCCGGCCGTCGCGGAGTGTGCGGTGATCGGCGTCGCCGACGAGATCAAGGGTCAGGTGCCGCGCGGTTTCGTCGTGCTGAAGGCCGGTGCGACGGCCGAGCGCCTCGCCGACGAATTGATCGACGCGGTGCGCGAAAACATCGGTGCGGTGGCCAGTTTCAAGCTCGTCGACGTCGTTCCCGCGCTGCCGAAGACGCGGTCGGGGAAGATCCTGCGCAAGACCATGCGGGGCATCGCCGACGGGCGCGACGAGCCAGTGCCGTCGACCATCGAGGACCCGACGGTGCTCGACGCGCTGAAACCGATTCTTGCGCGTTGACTCTGCGCTGTGGGCGCAAAAGTGCGAGTAGGCAACGCCATAGGTGCAGAGTCAACGAGTGCGGGCATCCCACGCGCGTCCAACGCGACGTAGAACATCTGCTCGGCGATGCCGCGCCGCAACCCTGATCACAAGCCAACCCACCTCGGCGATGTCCTCTGCACGCTGAATTTCATAGGCGAATCCGGCTCGGTTCAGCCGATGATGATCCCCGTCGTATTCGACAGCGAGCATCAGTTCCTCCCAACCCATATCCAGGTAGTACTGGCGATACCCGTCAGAGCTGACTACCGGAATCTGAGTCTGCGGGCGCGGATACCCGGCGCCAATCAGCAAGAGCCGCAACGCTGTTTCCCTCGGCGACTCGGCGCCGCTATCAACCAGGTCCAGCGCCGTCTCGAGCTGGCGCAGACCCCGCGCGTGCCCGTGCCTGGCCGCCAGCTCCGCGACGGCGGGGGACTTGAAATCGGTGGCGCGCGCCAGCGCGTCCAGGCGCTCGACGGCACGGCCGATCCGGTCGCGTCGGCCCAGGTCGAATGCTGTGCGCTCGGGAGTGGTCACCGGCAGCCCGCTTAGTCGTTGAATCTCCTCCTCGAGCAACAGCTCGTCGCGCGTGACGACACCCTGCGGCGCTCTCGCGTTGCGATAGATCAACTCAACCGGAACGTCGTCGTCGACCCACTTCGAGCCATGCAGGTCCGATGCGGCGAGACCGGCCACGACTCCTTGCCGTCGCGACCACAGCCAGGCTGCACACGTGCGATCCCGAAGCGATGGCTCCGTCCGCTTATCCAGATAGACGTTCGGCATCATCGCCCGGTAATACCGACGCAGTTCATGCCGATTCACCAAACCCCTGGCCAATGCCTCACTGCCAATGAACGGCTGCCCCTCCCCCATGGCGGCAGGCTGCCATCAAGTACCGACAACGCGATTCACTCTGCGTCCAGGTCGCAAGAGTGCGAGTAGGCAACGCCATAGGCGCAGAGTCAACGAGTGAAGGCGCTGCTGAGTCGCTGCTTGAACATTTCGTCGAAGCGGCGGTAGGCGCTGCGCAGATCCTGTCCCGGCCATTCCTGTGGGACGAGTTCGGCGGGTAGGAGCGGATCGAGTTGCAGATGGCGAACCACGGCAACGGACAGCCCGAACCGATAGGTGAAGTCATCAGCTGCTTCGGCGTCGAGCTCGTCGCGCACGGCAAGAGTGAGTCTGCGAGCGTCGGTCGCCCAATCATCAAGGCTGAAAAGGGATCTCACCGTGTCGACGGGGATTCCGGTAGCGGCGTTGTGGAAGTGAACGCATTGCCGGTCCAGCACCGCGCGCAGCGTCGGCAAGCGGTCCCGGTCCAGATTGTCCGGGCGGATCCAGACCCCCTCGCGTAGTTCGGCGAGGTGCAGCGCCGTTGCGGCCTTGCGCAGCGCAAGCCGGTCGGCCGCCGACCGCCGTTCCAACGAGACGACCGCCAGCTCCCACGTCCCATCCCACGGTGGGGCAACTTGACCGTCGATCCGGGACGCGTCGTCGACGCGTCGGCGCCGTTCGAGCAGGCCCCCAGCGAGCGCGTAGGTGCCGTCGTCGCTGGCGAGTTCCCCGTTGGAGACCATCCGCCACAAGCACGTCCTGGCGGCGCCGTCGCTGATCCCGAAGAGTGAGGCAATCCCGACCAGTTCCCCCACCGTCAGGTGCGGCTGGTCCGCGCCAAGCAGCGCAGTCGCGAGGACTGATCGTGCGCTCAACGGCCGATCGCCGATCAAGTCTGCGACGCGGGCGCGGGAAGCTGCCGGCACAGACCCATCTTCGCTCACTACCTGGCCAGTCAGGGCGCACTCGCTGGCTCTGGCAAGGGAAAGAGGCCCAGAAAGCGCATGACGACCGCAGCCTCGCCATCGATGGTCAGGTCACCTGTGCGCATAGCATCATCGAGCGGGCGACCGCCGTAGAGCAGCGCGGCCAGGGTGTGCAGGTCGGTGTCCAGTGTCGCCGTCGCCTGTGTGCTTTCGCCGCGGACCAGTTCGAGTTGGCCATCATCGACCTCGACGCTGAAATGGTGCTCGCCGAGCCGAAGCGCAATCGTCGCACTGAATCCTTGCGCGGCTTGGCGATCAAACAATGCCCTCAGCGAGAGCACAAGCGAGTCCGCGCTGCGGTCGGCATCGAAGGGCATTGTCGGAGATCGGCTACCCCAGCGGCCCAAGTGGGTGACAACCGGCTCGAGCTCGGCACCCCACTCCGTCAACTCATAAATCTGGGAGCCCGCGGGCGGCGGCAGTCTGCGCTGACACACGACACCAGCGGTGGTCAGCTCACGGAGGCGTTGCGCCAAAACGTCGGGACTCACTCCGGGCATTCCGGCGCGGAGGTCGGTAAAGCGTTTCGGGCCGAGCAAGAGCTCGCGTATCACCACGAGGGCCCAGCGCTCGCCGACGACATCGAGGGCGTGCGACACCGCGCATCCCTCGTCGTACTTGCGCTTTCCCACCACAGCGGCCAGCCTACCAGCCACAATAGGTCAGTTGTATCCGATAGTTGGAATTACCTATTAGTTAGTTGTAAAGTCCGACTCGCGGTATTCTTCCGGTGGTATCGACACTGCCGGGGCCGTGCCCTCGATATCGAGACAAAGGAGATTCGAGCCATGCCGCAATTTTTCATCGAAGCCCCGGCAGGGATTCAGCACGACGCCAAGCGGACGATGATGCAGGACATCACCGCCGCGATCGACGAGGCCTACCACATTCCGGACGTGCGAATCTGGCTGCGGGAATACCACCCTGACAACGTCGCCCAGGACGGCCAAGTCAATGCCGAGGCGATCAGACCGGTGTGTTTTCTCGAAGCACCGCAACTG
>JAWWOY010000081.1:0-3050 GCA_033851195.1 Kribbellaceae bacterium
TCCGCCCGCTGAAGGTGGTCGTCGACGCAGGCAACGGGATGGGTGGCTACACCGTGCCGGCCGTGTTCGCGACCGGGCCGGTCGAGATCGTGCCGATGTACTTCGAGCTGGACGGCAACTTCCCGAACCACGAGGCGAACCCGCTGGACCCGAAGAACCTGGTCGATCTGCAGGCCAAGGTGCGCGAGGTCGGTGCCGATCTCGGTCTTGCTTTCGACGGCGACGCCGATCGCTGCTTCGTGGTGGACGAGCGAGGCGAGCCGATCTCCCCGAGTGCCGTCACCGGGCTGGTCGCCGTCCGCGAGTTGGCGAAGCACCCCGGCTCGGCGGTGATCCACAACCTGATCACCTCCAAGGCCGTGCCCGAGCTCATCACCGAGCACGGCGGTACGCCGGTCCGCGCCCGGGTCGGCCACTCGTACATCAAGCAGAAGATGGCCGAGACTGATGCGGTGTTCGGTGGCGAGCACTCCGCGCACTACTACTTCCGCGACTTCTGGCGGGCCGACACCGGCATGCTGGCCGCGCTGCACGTACTGGCCGCGCTTGGTGAGCAGGACGATCCGGCCAGCGAGTTGTTCGCGGCGTACGAGCGGTATGTGGCGTCCGGCGAGATCAACAACCGGGTGGACGATGCGGCCGCGACCGTGGCCGCGATCGAGGACACCTACGGTGGTTCGGCCGGCATTACCGTGGACCATCTGGACGGCCTCACGGTCAACGCGGAACAGTGGTGGTTCAACGTGCGCGCGTCGAACACGGAGCCGCTGCTGCGACTGAACGTCGAGGCCGGGGACGCGGCCACCATGGAGCGCGTCCGCGACGAGGTACTGGCCCTGATCACCGGCGCACCGAAGAACGAGGAGAACTGATGACCCCTCCTAACCTGAACCTCGACCCGGACCTGCTGAGCATCCTGGTCTGCCCGAAGTGCCGGTCGGAGTTCCGTGTTGACGACGAGGCGAGCGAACTGGTGTGCACCAACGCCACCTGCGCCCTGGCCTACCCGGTGCGGGACGACATCCCCGTGCTCCTGATCGACGAGGCCCGCGAAACCAGGATCGACGAGGCTCGCGAATCCCTATGAGCACTTTCGACGACTCGCGGCTCGACGACCCCGCCGCACTCTCTGCGGCCGACCACCTGCTGCGCCGGCTGGCCGGTGCCGGCGCCCGGGTGCGCGCCGAGATCGACGCCTCGGACGAGGTTCTGTCCAAGCTCGGCCTGGACGGCTTCCGCCCGCGTGCGATCGTCGCGGCAGGCCGGGACGCCCGCCTGGTCCGGGCAGTGTTGGAGCCGGTTTGCCCGGTGCCGTTCGTAGCTTGGCCCGGTCCGGGACTTCCCGGCTGGGCGGGACCGCTCGACCTGGTCGTGGTCCTTGATGACAACTTTGGCGACTCCGCGGCGCTCTCCGCTGCCTCTGAGGCCGTGCGCCGCGGCTGTGGCCTGATGGTGTCCTGCCCTGCCGACTCGCCGGTGGCTCAGGCCTCCGCTGGTTCTCGGCACGCGATCCGCCTGCCGTCGCAGTCCGATGACCAGTTGGCTGCGGCGGTCGCCGTACTGCAGGCACTACACCAGCTGGACCTCGGGCCTGCTGTTGAGGCGAACGCGGTAGCGGCCACGCTGGACGATGTAGCCGTAGAGTGCTCGCCGAACCGCGATGTCGCGTCGAACCCGGCCAAGGACCTGTCGCTGATGCTCGGCGACTCGCTGCCATTGGTGTGGGGTGGTTCCGTCCTGGCTGCGCGCGCGGCTCGCCGCGTAGTTGAGGCGCTCCGACTTGCCAGCGGTCGTCCGGCGCTCGCTGCCGACGCCGGCCACCTGTTGCCGGTGCTGGCGAACCAGCCGCCGCGTGACCTGTTCGCCGACCCGGTCGACCAGCACGACGAGCTTCGGCCCGGCCTGGTCATCCTGGACGACGGCGTCGAAGACCCGGGCGTGGTCGGTGCTCGCCGCCAACTGGAGGACAAGGCCGAGCGGCACGACGTACGCGTGCACGTGGTCAGGCAGGCGAACGGCACAGACGTCGCCCGGTACGCCGCCCTGATGCAGCAAGGCCGGTACGCGGCCGCCTACCTGGGCATCGCTCTTGGCCGGTACGGCACTGCGGCAGATGACTCCTCGGGCGGCTCGGGCAATCCCGCGGAGGATCCGGCGTGGTAGCTGGGCTCCGCAACACCGTCCGGGACTATGCCTGGGGCTCCCGCACCGCGATCCCCGAGCTGACCGGTGTGGAACCGGACGGGCGCCCGCAGGCCGAGCTCTGGATGGGCGCGCACGAGTCGGCACCATCAGTGTTGCTCTCGGGGGAGACCTCGGGGGAGACACTGTATGACTTGGTCTCGGCCGACCCGGCGGGAGTGATGGGCCAGGAGACGGCCGAGCGGTTCGACGGCCGTTTCCCCTTCCTGGCCAAGATCCTGGCCGCGGGCCAACCGCTGTCGATCCAGGCCCACCCGTCCGCTGCGCAGGCTGTCGACGGGTTCGCCCGGGATGAGGCCGAGGGGATCCCGCGGGACGCGGCCGACCGCAACTACAAGGACGCCTGGCCGAAGCCGGAGATCCTGATCGCGCTAGGTCCGTTCGAAGCGCTGGTTGGCTTCCGCCCGCTGGAAGAGACCCTGGCGCTGCTTGACGCGTTGGAGGTGGCCGGGCCCGAGGACCTGACCGCCCTGCTCCGGGACGGCAAGCTGGAGGAGGTCTTCAGCCAGCTGATGAGCAGCGACCGCGACAAGATCCGCCCGCTCGTCGCCGCTCTTGGCGAGGCCTGCCGCCAGTACGACGGCGAGGCTTACGCTCGAGAGGTGGAAACACTCGACCGGCTCAGCCAGGACTTCCCGGACGACCCCGGCGTACTGGCTGCGCTGCTGCTGAACCGGGTCCACCTGGAGCGGTTCGAGGCGGTCTACCTGCCGGCCGGCAACGTGCATGCCTACCTGCACGGCACCGGGTTCGAGGTGATGGCCAACTCGGACAACGTGCTCCGCGGCGGTCTCACCCGTAAGCACATCGACGTACCGGAGCTCGTGTCGGTGGTCGACTTCGAGCCG
>JAWWOY010000114.1:0-7356 GCA_033851195.1 Kribbellaceae bacterium
CTCGGGAGATTCCGGGGCACCTCCAGGCTGCCTCGACGACTGTCGGTTGCGGTCGGTACAGCCGCAGGATGACGAACCAATCGTCGCTTGGCGAGGTGGGCAGCCAGTTCGCCTCTTCCGAGGGCCCGGGTGAGTCGGGCTGCAGGTAGATGGTCAGGCCTCCGTCGGGATCATGGCGCAGCCCGGCGGTGCGGTCGCCGACCGAGTAGCGGCTCGCGGGGTTGGGGATCAGATTGAGGTCCCCGGCGGTGTAGGCAGCCAGGGACCAGAACGCGTCCACTGGAGGCAGGTCATCGGCGCTGAAGTGCAGCTCATAGCGCCCGCCGGCGGCCAGCTTCTGCCCAGCGGCGTCATCGAAGTTGACCAGGTAGACCGCCTCCGCGGGGTCATTAGCGGCGATGCCCGCCAATGACTGGTCCGCCGCCCGTCGGAGGAAGTCGTCGCCGAGCCGGCCCTCTTGCGGCGGAGGATAACGCCAGCCATTGACGATGGTGGCCCAGTCGCCGCTGAGGAACTGTTGCCGCAGCAACCCCCTGCCGATGGCGGCGGCGCGGGTCAGGCCGAGTTTGATGACGTCCGGTTGGGCGTCCACGTCGAGGCCCGGTCCGATCCCGATCCGCGCGAACTGGTCGAGCACGAGTGAGTGGTGCGCGGGTGGAGGGTTCTCGTCGAGCATGGCGTTGAGCGTCTTCCACGGACCGAGCGGGTCCTCGGCGAAACTAGCGGGAGCATAGACGTCCCGCCGCTGCGGTGGCGCGGCCTCGCGCTTCCCCCACCTGCTGAGCGGTGCCAGGCGGAACTGCTGCTGTAGCGCCCTAGCGTTCGGTAGGTCCACCGGACCGTCGACGAGGGTGCGACCCAGGACGAGGACCCACGGTGTCGGCGAGGGCGCAACACTCTGGACACCCTCCGGGAGCTTCCCCTGCCAATTCGGCCCGGCGATGGCGAAGTCCCCCGCATCCGTCCCCGTTGTGCGCTGACCGACGTAGTCGAAATTGTCGGAGGTGAAACCCACCAGCTCGAAAGTGAAGTACCGGTCTCCCATCTCGGGGTGGGAGAGAATGATGGGTTCCTCGCTAAGGTCCAGCCAGGCCACTGAGTACAGGGTGTCGTTGTTGGGGCAGCCGCCGTCGCGGTAGGTCGCGTCGATAAGGCGCGCGGCGTGCCAGAACTCGTTGACGGCGGCGTAGGGAACGACCTCGGGGTCCCGCTGGTTCGTCACCCAGTCGTGCCGGATCTGGGCGTTGTAGATGTACGGGAAGCCGTAGATGAACGCCTGCACACCAGCGCTGTAGGCATACTCGGCCTTCCAGTCGACCCGGCCGGTGAGCAGGGGTGTCACGGCCTGCCGCAACATCGGTGCCGCCAGCTTGAGCTTCTTCGCGCGGTCGACCAGGTCCTCGGGGTGCCGCATGGAGCCGAACGCGGCTCTGCCGGCGGTGGTCATCCTGGCGGAGAACGCGGGCAGGTCACGCGGCAGATGCCGCGCAGTGTCGAGCACGGTATCCGCGGCGTGTCCGGCGGTCCGGGAGACCCGTTCGACTGTGCCGACACCGGCCTCCATCTGTTGCGGTCGTCGCCGGACAGGGCTCTCGTTCTGCCGCTGAGACATAGTTGGCTTCCTTCACTGCTCGGCTGGTCCGCCCAGGCGCGGCTGCCACGACCAGATGGTCTGCTCTCACGACCGACGTGCCGTGGCAAGGTCTCGTTCGATGGTTCGCCGATTGCCCGGTGGCGTCTTCATCCCACGGGGGTGAGGTCCGACGGCGGCGCTCATCCCGCTGGGCGAAGCGACCCGAGCGCAGGCGGCCGGAGCTTGTCTGCTTGCAGCTAATCAGGGTCGACAGCAGGTTGAACGTGGAGAAACTAGCGGCATGACTGTCACCCGAGTTGCTGTGTTGTCGGACATTCACGGGGTGCTGCCTGCGTTGGAGGCGGTGCTGGCCGAGCCTGATGTTCGGAGTGCTGAGTTGGTCGTCCTGACCGGCGACATCGCTGCGGGTCCGCAGCCGGTGGAGACGTTGGATCTGCTGGTTTCGTTGGGCGAGCGGGCCGTCTGGGTGCGTGGCAATGCAGACCGGGAGCTAGTGGCAATGGCGCGCGGCGAGGGCGGTGAGGCGCCGGACCAGATCAGCCCGTGGGCCGCGAACCAGTTAAGTCCGGACCAGGTCGAACTGCTTGCCGCTCTGCCGACCACCGTCACGCTGGAGATGAACGGTCTAGGGCCGGTGTTGTTCTGCCACGCCACTCCGCGAGACGACGAGGAGATGGTGCTCGTCGATAGTCCGATCTCCCGCTGGGCCGAAGTCTTCAGCGGCGTATCGGAGAACACCAGGACGGTGGTGTGCGGTCACACGCACATGCCGTTCGCGCGCCAGGTGGACCGCCGACTCGTGGTGAACGCCGGCAGCGTCGGCATGCCGTACGGCGCACCCGGGCCGAGCTGGGCACTGCTGACCCCGGAAGGTGTCCAGTTGCGGCGCAGCGCACTCGAGCCTGACGTTGCAGCTGACCTGGTCGCCAAGGCGTCGTCGTACCAAGGGGTTGACGCCTGGGTGGACGAATACCTGCGGACGAACTACTCCGACACCGAGGCGCTGGAGGCTTTCAGGCCGCGCGCGGAAGGGTGAGCAGGCTACCGTTCGGAACATGTTCGCGCGGCGGAGGAAGCATTTCGGCACCCCGGCTGACAAGGCGACGTACGCGACTCTGCACACCGCCTCGCTGGCCACGCCGAGTCTGCGCGAAGGCCTGACCCCCGCCGCGGCAGGCAAGGCCAGCAAGCACCTCCGGGATCTGCTCGGCACCGCGGCGATCGCGATCTGCGACTCGTCCGGAGTGCTCGCCTGGGACGGCGTCGGCGGTGCGTATGAGAGCAACCACCGCGTGGATGCCGTCCCCCTCGCAGCGACCACGCTGCGCACCGGGCGGACCGCCGTACTGGGTCCGCACGATGTCGCCTGCGGTGACCCGCAATGTCCGGTCCGCACGGCGGTGGTGGCGCCGATCGTCACGGAGGACCGGGTGGTCGCGGTGCTGGTCGCGTACAGCCCGCGCTCGTCGGCGGCACTGGTCCGGGCCACCGAGGAGGTCGCCCGCTGGGTGTCCGGCCAGGTCGAACTCGCCGAACTGAACAAGGAACGCACCCGGGCGATGGAGGCCGAACTGCGAGCGTTGCGGGCACAGATCAGCCCGCACTTCATCTACAACGCGCTGGCCGCGATCGCGTCGTTCGTGCGGACCGACCCGGAGCGGGCGCGCGAACTGCTGCTGGAGTTCGCGGACTTCTCCCGCTATGCCCTGCGCCGCGGCGGTGAGTTCACCACGTTGTCGGACGAGTTGCGCAACGTCGAGCGGTACCTGGTGCTGGAGCAGGCCCGCTTCGGCGAGAGGCTGACCGTGTCCCTGCTGGTCGCGCCGGAGGTGCTGTCGGTGGCGATCCCCTTCCTGGTGGTCCAGCCGCTCGTCGAGAACGCCGTACGGCATGGCCTGGAGGGCACCACGGGAACCGGCCGGATCACCATTCGCGCGCTGGACCGGGGCTCGGAGGCGGAGATCAGCGTCGAGGACGACGGCGCCGGTAGCGACCCGGAGGTGATCCGCGCGGCCTTGTCCGGCTCCGACGGCGGCTCCGACGGCGGCTCGCTCGGGCTCGGCAATGTCGACGCCCGATTGCGCCAGGTCTACGGCGACGCGTACGGCCTGGTGGTCGAGACCGCGCTGGAAGCCGGCACGAAGGTGAGCTTCCGGGTGCCCAAATACTCCTCAGGGGTGCATGCGTCGGCATAACCTGAGCCTCATGGTTCCCTCTACAGCCGACCATCCGCTGCGGGCGCTGGTGGCCGACGACGAGGAGCCGGCGCTGGCCGAAGTGGTGTATCTGCTCTCCCGCGACGACCGGATCGGCGAGATCCGGAGCGCGTCCAACGGCCCGGACGCGCTGAAGATCCTGCAGGGAGCGGACATCGATGTGGTCTTCTGCGACATCAAGATGCCCGGCCTGGACGGCATCGACCTGGCCCGGGTGCTGTCCAAGTTCGCCAGCCGCCCGCAGATCGTCTTCGTCACCGCTTACGACGAGCACGCGGTCGCGGCCTTCGACCTGGACGCGACGGACTACGTGATGAAGCCGGTCCGGGCTGAACGGCTGGCCGAGGCGGTCCGCCGGGTGGTCAACGCCGGCGCCCAGGCAGCCGTCGGACCCGGTACGCCGCAGGACGAATCCGACGACGAGGTGATCCCGGTGGAACTGGCCGGGGTGACCCGGTTCGTGCAGCGCTCCACAGTCCGGTACGTCGAGGCGCAGGGCGACTATGCCCGACTGCACACCGGACAGCACTCGCACCTGGTCCGGGTCCCGCTCAGCACGCTCGAGGAACGCTGGCGCGAGGCCGGGTTCACCAGGATCCACCGCAGCACGCTGGTCGCACTCGCGCACGTGGACGAGATGCGGGTCGACGGCGGCCGGTGCGCGGTCCGGGTCGGCGACGACTGGTTGCCGGTCAGCCGCAGGCACACCCGCGAACTGCGCAACCTCCTGGTCCGCTCAGCCTCATTGCGCGGATGAGCAGCGGATGAGCAGCACCGGTGACGGGCCGCGCAGGGTCCGGGTGACCAGCCCCCGGACCAGTGCAGCCCGGCGCCCGGCCATGCACACCGGCACTCGGGAGATCGACGAGCAGACCCGGGTCGGCGAGGTCTACATGCACTCGCTGATCCAGTCCCAGCTCCGGCTTGCCCTGGCGGTGATCGCCGGCACGGTCGTCGTTCTGGGTGGGTTGCCGCTGTTGTTCGCGTTCGTTCCGGCGACGCGGACGGTGGCTGTGTTCGGGCTGCCACTGCCGTGGTTGCTGCTCGGTGTCGTGGTCTACCCCGTCGTGTACGTCGCCGCGCGGATCTACGTCCGGCACGCGGAGCGGATCGAAGCCGAGTTCACCGAGTTCGTCGGACGCCGCTGATGTCGCCGGCGATGAGTCTGACCGCGATCGGATTGGTGATCGCGGCAACGACCGGGATCGGCCTGTTCGGGTTGCGGATCTCTCGCACCACCAGCGACTTCTATGTGGCCAGCCGGGCGGTGACGCCGCGCTGGAACGCGTCCGCGATCAGCGGCGAATACTTGTCGGCGGCATCTTTCCTGGGAGTCGCGGGCCTGGTCCTGGTGGACGGCGCCGACATGCTGTGGTTCTCCGTCGGCTACACCGTCGGCTACCTGATGCTGCTGGTCCTGGTCGCAGCGCCGCTGCGAAGGTCGGGCGCCTACACCTTGCCCGACTTCGCCGAGACCCGCTTCGAGTCCGCGGCGGTCCGCCGGATCTGCTCCGGCCTGGTCGTCGGGATCGGCACGCTCTATCTCCTGCCTCAGTTGCACGGGGCCGGGCTCACCGTCCAGACCGTCACCGGCGCTCCACCCGGCGTCGGCGCCGCAGTCGTCGCGGTGATCGTGGTGATCAACGTCGCCTCCGGCGGGATGCGCTCGATCACCTTCGTCCAGGCCTTCCAGTACTGGCTGAAACTCACCGCGCTGGCTACGCCGATCTTCATCATCCTGATCGCCTGGCGTTCTGGGGATCATCCGGTCGGCATCCTCGATTCCCTGCAGGGCGCCGGCTCGGAATGGGCCCAGCCGCTGTCCCGGGTCGGCGGCCGCGACCATCCGTTGTACGCGACGTACTCGTTGCTCCTGGCCCTTTGTTTCGGGACCATGGGCCTGCCGCACGTACTGGTCCGCTTCTACACGAACCCCGACGGCCGCGCGGCCCGCCGGACCACGGTCGTCGTGCTGGGCCTGCTCGGCGTGTTCTACCTGTTCCCACCCCTGTACGCCGTCCTGGGCCGGAGCTTCGCGCCCGACTTGATCAACGGCGCGGCCGACACCGTCGTTCTCGAGTTGCCCGGGCGGATCTTCCCGGGGACCCCCGGGGATCTGCTCGGCGCGCTGGTTGCCGCTGGTGCGTTCGCGGCGTTCCTGTCCACGTCGTCCGGGTTGACCGTCGCCATCGCCGGCGTGATTGACCAGGACCTGCTGCGGACCCGGTTGAGCCGACTGACCGGTGGCGACTACGCGGCCGTGAACAGTTTCCGGATCGCTGCCCTGCTGGCGATCGCGGTCCCTTACCTGGCGTGGAACCTGACTGGGTCATTGAGTCTCGCCGACACCGTCGGACTGGCGTTCGCCGTGGCGGCATCGACCTTCTGTCCCCTGCTCGTACTGGGGATCTGGTGGCGCAAGATGTCCACAGTCGGAGCCGCCGCGGGTCTGGTGGTGGGCGGGTCCGCGGCCATCGCCGCCGTACTGGTGAATGTGATCGGGCCGCCGGACGGCGGGTGGGCCGGAGCGCTGGTGGGTCAGCCCGCTGCCTGGACGATGCCGCTTGCCTTCGTCACGGTGATCGTGGTGTCCAAGCTGACTCCACACAAGGTGCCGGCCCGGACCGCCCGCAGCATGGTCCGGCTGCACACGCCGGAGGCGGTCGATGTTGACCGAGGTTTCACGCAGAGTAGCGTTCTGAATCCGGACTGACCGCCCGTTGGTCGTACGGTTTCTACCGCTCGTCGCAGGTGCCCTGGCGCCGGGCGAGACCTGCGGGCCGCTGGGCGCTCCGCCTGCACGGGATCTGTCCACAGCCCTGTGATCTGGCGCATAGTTCGGATAGCAGCCCTTTGCCCCGGCGTTCTGCCTCGGCCCGACCCCGTCTGGAGGTCCGCGATGAGCGATACGCGACGCGCGGCCGGCGATCCGGAACTGACGTCGTACCGAGAGGTCCAGCTGTCGCCGGACTTCTCCGAACTGCGTCGCCGGTTCCGGCGCTTCGTGTTCCCGATGACCGGCCTGTTCCTGGCCTGGTACTTCCTCTACGTCCTGCTGGCCGCCTACGCCAACGGGTTCATGTCCCACCGGGTGTTCGGCAACATCAACGTGGCCCTGTTGTTCGGGCTGGGGCAGTTCGTCTCGACCTTCGCCATCACGATGATCTACGTCCGCTGGGCGGACCGTGAGATCGACCCGGCCGCCGAGCGGATGCGTCAGCTGATCGAAGGAGTGGACAAGTGAGCGCGCCCCTGCTGGTGCCGATGGCAGCCGATATCGGCAACCCGACGGTGAACATCGCGATCTTCGCGTTGTTCGTGGTGGCCACCCTGGCGATCGTGATCCGGGCCTCGCGCAACAACCGGACCGAGGCCGACTACTACGCCGGCGGCCGGACCTTCACCGGGCCGCAGAACGGCGTCGCGATCGCGGGCGACTACCTGTCCGCCGCGTCGTTCCTCGGCATCGCCGGCGCGATCGCCGTGAACGGGTACGACGGCTTCCTGTACTCGATCGGCTTCCTGGTCGCCTGGCTGGTCGCCCTG
>JAWWOY010000142.1:0-6504 GCA_033851195.1 Kribbellaceae bacterium
AGCAGGCCGCGGGCCACCTCCGGCCGGCCAGCCAGCCAGGGGAGGAGCTCGTCGTGGGTCAGTGCCATCAGCGTGGCGTCGGTGACGGCCGTGACGCTCGCGGAGCGAGGCCCTGGGTCGAACAACGAGAGCTCACCGAACATCTGGCCCGGGCCGAGCACCGCGATCAGGTTCTCCCGGCCGTCGGCGGAGGTCCGGCCCAGCTTGACCTTGCCCTCGATCACCACGAACAGCCGATCACCGGAGTCGCCCTCGTGGAACAGCACCTGGCCGCGGCGCAAACGGTTCTCGGTCATCGACGCGGCAAGCGCGTCGGCCGCCTCGTCGTCGAGCTGGCTGAACAGCGGTGCCTGCCGGAGCACTGCAGCGTCCACGAATGGGCCTCCTCAGACCTGTGACCGTGTCTATGTCATGTCGATGGCACCCCGGCGGAACACACCCTGGTGCCCCAAAACCGTAGCCCCTCTGCTGTCGGGACCGCCACGTAGGCTGGCATGCATGCCCACCCAGCGTGTCGCGGCCCCCTCCGCCGCGTCCTCAAAGAAGCCAGCCAAGACCGCCAAACCGCTGACCGAGGAGACCCACACCCAACTCGTCCGCCGGGCCCGCCGGATGCACCGGGAGCTGGCCGTGGCGTATCCGGACGCTCACTGCGAGCTCGACTTCAGCACGCCGCTCGAGTTGCTGGTGGCGACCATCCTGTCTGCGCAGACCACGGATGTGACGGTCAACAAGGTGACGCCGGCGCTGTTCGCGAAGTACCCGGATGCCGCGGCGTACGCGGCCGCCGATCGGGACGAGCTGGAGGCGATCCTCAAGCCGACCGGCTTCTTCCGGGCCAAGGCGAACAGCCTGCTCAAGCTCGGCCAGGCCCTCTGCGACCAGTACGGCGGAGAGGTCCCGGACAAGCTCGAGGAGCTCGTCAAGCTGCCCGGCACGGGCCGGAAGACGGCGAACGTGGTGCTCGGCAATGCGTTCGGGATCCCGGGCATCACCGTGGATACCCACTTCGGGCGATTGGTGCGCCGGTTCGGCTGGACCGAGGAGACGGACCCGGTGAAGGTCGAGCACATCATCGGCGACCTGTTCCCGAAGAAGGACTGGACGATGCTGTCGCACCGGTTGATCTTCCACGGCCGGCGCCGCTGTCACGCCAAGAAGCCGGCGTGTGGCGCCTGCCCGGTGGCGCAGTGGTGTCCGTCGTACGGTGCGGGCCCGACCGACCCCGAGCTGGCTGCGAAGCTGGTCAAGGAACCGGTGTGAACCTGCCGCTGCCGCTGCCGCTGCCTCTGATCGCCCTCGCACTCCTTGCCTTGGTCGCCGGCTGCGGCGCTGAGCAGCCCGATGTGCGGACCAGCGCGGAGCCGTCCAGAAGCGTCGCGGGAGCGGAGAAGCTCGAGGCCTGCCCATCCACGCCGTCGCGTCCACCGGCCACGAACGGTCTGCCGGACGTGAGCCTGCCCTGCTTGGGTAAGGGCCCGGACATCCGGCTGGCCGATCTGCGCGGCCCGCTGGTGATCAACATATGGGCGCAGTGGTGCGGGCCATGCCGCGACGAGGCGCCGTACCTGGCGGAGCTGCAGCGCAAGGCCGGCGGTAAGGTCCACCTGCTCGGAATCGACTACGACGACCCACGCGCAGACCAGGCGGTGAAGTTCGCGGTGGACCATCAGCTCGACTACCCGCACTTGGTCGACGCAGACAAGCTGTTGCACGGACCGCTGAAGATCGGCGGACCGCCGTTGACCGTTTTCGTCGACAAGGCCGGAGCCGTGGTCTACGTCCAGCACGGCGTGCTCAGGTCGCAACAGGAACTCGAGCAGTTGGTGAAGGACAAGTTGGGGGTCGCGCTGTGAACGACACCGGTACGACGTTCGACGTGGAGCTGCCGGGCTGGTTGCAGACGTTGTCGACGGCATCGAAGCAGGTCGATCCGCGGCGGTTGTCCCGATTCGTACCGCCGAAGCAGGAGCAGGACCCGTCCATCCGGGCGTCCGCCGTACTGATCCTGCTCGCGGACGGTGCGGACGGGCCGGACGTGCTGCTGACCGAGCGGGCGTGGACGTTGCGGTCGCATGCCGGGCAGATGTCGTTCCCCGGCGGGCGGGTGGACGAGGTCGACGGCACCGGTGTGGAGGGCCTGATCCGGACCGCGCTACGGGAGTCCGAGGAGGAGACCGGGCTGGATCCGGACGGCGTCGAGGCGTTCGCGGTCTGGCCGGCGCTCTGGGTGCCGGTGAGCAACTTCGCGGTGTCGCCGGTGCTCGCCTGGTGGCGGCGCCCGTCGCCGGTCGCGGTGGTCGATCCCGCCGAGGTGGCCTCGGTGCACCGGATCTCGATCAAGGCCCTGGCCGATCCGAGGAACCGGATCAGCTGCCTGCATCCGTCCGGTTTCACCGGTCCCGCCTTCACCGTGGACAACCTCTACATCTGGGGGTTCACCGCCGGGCTGCTCGACAAAATGCTCACCATGGGTGGATGGTCGCAGGGCTGGGACCCTGAGAACGTCGTACCGTTGCCCGACCGACTGGTCGAGGCGGCCTGGCGGACTGAGGGGCAGCGGTCGCAGGAGCTGCGACGGTTGACCGCCATCGAGCACGACCTGGGGCGTCCGGAGGGTGTTGAGTGACCGGTCTCGATATCGCGTTGCTGGTGATTACCGCCCTGGTGGCCATCTCCGGATATGTCGAGGGCTTCGTGCTAGGCGCCTGCGCAACGCTCGGCCTGCTGGCCGGCGCCGCCATCGGCGTGTACGGCGTACCGCGGGTGCTGGACAACTTCTCGCCGAGTGTCGAGGTCTCCTTCGCCGCGCTCGTGCTGGTGGTGCTGCTGGCCTCGATCGGTCGGACCATCGGCGCGATTTTCGGCTCCAAGCTCCGGAACAAGATCTCTTGGAAACCGGTGCGGGCGCTCGACGCGCTCGGCGGCGCCGCGCTGGCTGCGGTCTCGGTCCTGGTCGTGGCCTGGGTGCTCGGCGTCGCCGTGAGCGGCGCGCGCATCCCCAGTGTCACCTCGGCCGTGCGCGGCTCGCAGGTGCTGGCGAAGGTCGACCAGGCCATGCCGAGCGGGGCCGACCGGGCGCTGCAGGCGTTCAACGACGTGGTCAACACCGACCTGTTCCCGCGCTTCCTCGACCCGTTCGTGCCGGAGCGGATCCGCGACACCCAGCCGCCGGACGCCGGCATCTCCCGCCTGCAGCAGGTCAAGGACGCCCAGAGCCGGATCGCGAAGGTCACCGGAGTGGCGAATTGCGCCCGCGGCCTCGAAGGCTCCGGCTTCGTCTACGCGCAGCAACGGGTGATGACGAACGCACACGTGGTCGCCGGCGTCAGCTCGCCGAGGGTGGAGGTCGACGGTCACTCGTACGACGCCACCGTGGTGCTGTTCGACCCCAGCGTCGACATCGCCGTGCTGTACGTGCCGAAGCTGACGGCCAAGCCGCTGGTCCTCGACCAGGGCGGCAAGGCCGACGCGTCGGCGGTGGTGCTGGGCTACCCGGAGAACGGTCCGTTCGACGCCGAGCCGGCCCGGATCCGTTCAGAGGAACGGCTGCGTGGCCCGGACATCTACGCCGACCAGACGGTGAACCGCCGAGCCTTCTCGATCTGGGCCTCGGTCCGCCCGGGCAACTCCGGCGGCCCACTGCTGTCCCCCACCGGCACCGTTTACGGCGTGGTCTTCGCGGCTTCGGTGGAGGACAACCGCACCGGGTATGTGCTCACCGCGGCACAGGTCTCGGCCGATGCGGCTGCCGGCGCCAAGGCCACCGGTGAAGTCTCGACCCGCGGCTGCACCTGACCGGGACATGCAGCAGAACGGGTGGGCCGCGGCGTTGAGACAGTGTGGCGGTGACGACAAGCGGGTCCAGCCAGGCCGCGGAGTCGTTTGACGAGCTGGTGACGTCGAACGAGCGCCGGTTGCTGCGACTTGCGCTGATGCTGTCCGGCGGCGTGCACAGCGCCGAGGACCTGGTTCAGACGGTGCTGGCGAGAGCGCACCGGCGCTGGGACCGGATCAGCGCGCTCGAACACCCCGAGGCGTATCTGCGCACCATGGTGGTGAACGAGTTCCTCAGCTGGCGCCGCCGGCTGAAGAACCGCGAGGTGCCCGTCGCGGAACTGGTCGAACCGGACCCGGTCGACGACATCGGCAGCCGGCACGCCCAACGCGATGCGGCCTGGCGACTGCTTGCCACCTTGCCGCGCCAGCAGCGCGCCGTACTGGTGTTGCGGTTCTACGAGGATCTGCCGGATGACGAGATCGCCGTCGTACTGGGATGTTCGGCGAGCACCGTCCGGTCCAATGCGTCGCGTGGCCTGGCGAGCCTTCGGGCCGCCGTACCGGCGCAAGTCGAGGAGACCTGAGATGACCAAACTGACCGCGGACGAGGCAGTTCAGCTGCTGAGGGAAACCTTTGCGGAGAAGGAGAATCTGGTCGATCGGTTGCCAGAGGCAATCAGTCGGCAGGGTCGTTGGCGAGCTCCCGCCCTGCTCGCCGCGGCGTCGGTGCTGGTGATCTTCGGGGCCGTCCTGTACGTCGGCAGGTCGACCGGCGAGCCGGATCCCGGTGTGGTCCAGGCAACAGTGACGAACCCGGTCTCGACCGACCCCCGGCCGGGTCAGGGGGTGCCGCTCGAGTCGGCCGTCTGGGCTGCTGCGATCGAGGCGATGGCTAAATGGGAGAGGCCTGCGAAGGGCTGGCCGTCCCTCACCGTGCTGGATGCGCCGCATGAGGGAGCGGGCTCGCCGACGGGCCTACCGGTCCGCGGTACACCCTTCTCCGCGGACATCAGGAGTCGCATCGAGCAGGCGCTCACTGACGTCGCTCCGATCCGGTGGGAGCGCGAGCGCCCGGCGGGTACGGAGAACGTCTGTGCGCAGCCGGCGGCGAAGAGCCCGTACATCACAGTCGGCCCGATCGTCAGCAAGGACGGCCACGTCGAGGTCGGTATCAACACGTGGCGGGGATGTCTGGACGCCCGCTGGCTCACTTACCGGCTGGATCGAGCCGGCGCGGGCTGGAAGGTGACGGGAACAGTCGGCCCCGAAGCCGTGGCCTAGCTAACCCTTCAGCCAGTGCAGCAGCAGTTCGTTGAAGAGCTCAGGCGCTTCCTCATGTGGGAAGTGCCCGACCGTGGTCAGCACTTGATGGCGAAGCGGCCCAGAGATCAGCTCAGGCGGTGTGGTGGTGCTGCCCGGCGTGACCGCTCCATCGAACGCACCATGCAACTGCAGAACCGGTACGTCGATCGGCGTTCGCATCAGGGCGGAGTAGCGCCGCCCGTCGGCACGCAGCCGCGACCGCACGAGCCACCGGTGGTACTCCAGGGCACAATGCGGAGCCGGCCAGACCTGCAGAGCCGCCCGGTACCGCCTACTGGCCTCGGCGTCCGGGAAGCCGCCACCAGGCGCCGACCAGGCTCGCAGCAGTTGCTCGATGTGTACGCCGTCGTGGGCCAGCAGGCGTCGCTCCGGCAGGATCGGGAGCTGGAACCATCCCACCTGGGTCAGAGACCGCAGCTGGCCCGTCTTGATCAGCATGAGTGGATGTGGTGCCGAGACAGCAGCGACAGCCCGGACCTGGCGCGGTGCAAGCACAGCGGCTGACCAGGCGACGAACCCGCCCCAGCCGTGTCCAACGATCACCGCGTCGGTAGCTCCGAGAGACCGGATGACGCCTGACACGTCCGCCGACACCGTGAAGGGGTCATACCCGCGCGGCGTCTTGTCACTGGCGCCGTACCCGCGGAGGTCCATCGCCACGGCGCGATAGCCGGCAGCCGCGACGACAGGCAACTGACGGCGCCAGGCCCACCAGAACTCCGGGAAGCCGTGCAGGAAAAGCACCAGGGGATCGTCCGCCGCACCACACTCGGCGACGTGGAAGCGGGCACCGTTGGCTGCGACGAGCGAATGCGACCAGGGCCCGTCGACGAGCAGGTCGGAGACGCCGGCGGGGCTCAGCGGCCGACCATTCAGTCGCCCTTGCCGATCGCCTTGAGCACCTCGACCGACTCCTTCGAAGTCTCGATCGCGCGCTGTGGAGGTTTCGCCCGGCCGAGCAGCCTCTTGCCGATGAGCACCAGCACCGCGGCCGCCAGGAGGTAGACGAAGGCCACGATCAGGAACGCCAGCGCCGGGTGCAGCCCCAGCGCGCTCACCCCGTACGCCGCGGCGATGGACAGCAGGATGATCGCCAGCAGACCCAGGAAGGCGGCGGTGCCGAACAGGCCGCCCCCGGTACCGGCGGCCTTGGCGCTGGCCTTGAGCTCGGACTTGGCGAGCTCGATCTCGCTGCGGACCAGGCTGGAAAGATCCCTGCTGGCATTGGCGATCAGTTGCCCGATTGTGGGCTCGCCCTCGTTCTGCCCCGTCGACATGGCACTCCTTCCCTGGTCCGTTCCCCGACAGTACCGCCGTCGGCCGCGATGAGCCTGTCCGCGCGCCGTGTGCCCGGGTGGCCGGTACTCAGTCGGCGGCGTACGCCCGATTGCGGCGGAACAG
>JAWWOY010000156.1:0-6242 GCA_033851195.1 Kribbellaceae bacterium
CACCGGCCCGCGCTTGGTCTTGAAGGTGCGGACGAGTCCGCGAGCTTCGATCATCATGCCGGTCAGTTTGGTTTATTCAACATTGACTAGTCAACGTAGATTAAAATCTGGATCAGACCGGTTCGGGAGGATCCGGGATGGTGCTCCAGTGTGAGATCGCGCCGGGGGGCGGAGCCCAGTCCGGCGCCTCACCCGCGAAGCTGTGGCCGCCGTCTCGCACCCGCTCGAGGAAACCCCGGGTCCATTCCAGCTCACCGTGATTGCGGGCAGCCTCGATCCGCAAGATCTCGACCGCGTGGTTCGGTGTGCCCGGATCCTCGACGATCTGTCGCTCGGTGAAGGGCTGCGATTTCGCCAAGGCCTCCAGTTGGGTGATCCGGGACTCCAGCCCTGCGATCACCTCGTCGCGCCGCAACGACCACAAGAAGCTGAGCGCGGCCTGCATCTCGTCGGGCCGGAATGCCTGCACTGTCCACAACGCGGACCGCAGCAGGGTGAAGTACTCGCTCTCGCCGTCTATCGTCAGCTTGTACGACGTACGGCCCGGCTTGTCTCCGGCGTCCCCCGGGATCTCCTGCAGGTAACCATGCTTGGCCAGCGTGCGCAGACCTGTGTAGATCGAGCCGGGGTTGACGTTCGCCCAGACCTGCACGTTCCAGGTCATCAGCTCTCGCCGCAACTGGTAGCCGTATGCCGGCTGGAAGATCCGGACGACGCCTAGCAACAGCAGCCGCGTGGTGGACATGTTCGCAGTGTAGGAGTGCCGATCGGAAAACCAGGCGACCCGAGTCTGTCCCGGCACTAAGGTGAGCTGGTATGAGCGTGCGGGTGACCAGTGATCCGGCCGAGTTCGCGGCGACCGTGTTTCCCTTCCTGGAAAAGGATCCGGTACTGAATACGGTCCTGCTCAGCAACGTCCAGGACCGGGCGACCGGTCTGTTGACAGAAGAATGGTCCAGCCGATTCGGCAGGGAGTACGAGCAGACGCGGGGCAGCCGCCTGCACAAGCTCGAGCTCGGCCGCTGTGGCTATGGGAGTCGGAAGGGCAGCCGGTCTGCCTGGTCGGTCACCAGGCCACCGTCTTCGGTTCGACCAGGGTCGGTCCGGTCTACACACCTTCAGAGCACCGGGGGCACGGCTACGCCAGCGCATTGACCGCATTCGTGTCCCGGCGGATCCTCGACAGTGGTTCAGCGGCCTGTCTCTACACCGATCTCGCGAACCCGACCTCGAACAAGATCTACGCGGCGATCGGCTACGAACCAGTCGCCGACTTCGTCCGCTACGACTTCAGTCGATCTCGATCCAGTCGCCTGGGGTCAGCCCGTGGTAGGGCTTGCGGCCCTGGACGCCGATCCAGGTCCTGCTCAGGCCGAGCCCGATCTCGCTGAGCAGGGCGTCGTGGATGCCGACGGCCTGCTCGGCGGCGACCTCCCGGGTGTACTCGACCGCAGCCGGCGTGGTGTACCAAGGACCCGAGAGCGGCACCAGATTGGTGTGCACCGCCCGGCCGGGCCTGGTCCACGAGTCACCCGGGTGGTAGATCGCGTCCTCGATCAGGAAGCCGATGTTCTGGCACGGGACGCCCAGCTCCGGCAGGATGATCGCGTGGTCGTTGCCGTAGGCACTGACCTTGAAACCGGCCACCTCGAAGGACTGGCCGCCCTCGACCACCGTGACCCGGTCGCCGATGCCGTCGGCTGCCAATTGCGCGGCGACGGAGGCATTGGTCCAGACCGGCACCTCGATCGAGGGGATCCGCTCCTGGTCCAGGTGGTCGAAGTGCTCGTGGGTGATCAGGATCGCGTCCACCCCTTCGAACGCCTCGGTCTCGGCCCAGATCCCCGGATCGACCAGCAGCACCTTGCCGTCCTTCTCGATCCGGACACAGGCATGCGTGAACTTCGTGAGCTTCATCAGTCTCCCAACGCGTCTCTCATCGGAACCAGCTTGGCGTTCGTCTCGGCCAGCTCGGCCTCCGGGTCCGACCCGGCCACGATGCCGGCGCCGGCGAACAGCCGCATCCGGGTCGGGTCGTTCGGATCCGCCTGGCCGCAGCGCAGCGCGATGCACCACTCGCCGTCGCCGCCGGCGTCCATCCACCCGACCGGACCGCTGAACCGGCCGCGGGTCATGCCCTCGATCTCGCTGATCAGGTCCCGGGCCACGTCGGTCGGCGTACCGCAGACGGCGGCGGACGGGTGCAAGGCGGCGGCGAGGCCGAGCGCTGACGCCCCGTTCGCGGCCACCCCGGCGACGTCGGAGGCGAGATGCATGACGTTCGGCAGGTGCAGCACGAACGGGGTCTCGGGCACGTTCATGGACTTGCAGTGCGGCTCGAGCGCCTCCGCGACCGAGCGGACCGCGAACTCGTGCTCCTCCAGATCCTTGCTGGACCGGGCCAATGAGGCCGCCAGGGCGAGGTCGTGCGCGTCGTCCCCGGTACGCCGGATGGTGCCGGCCAGCACCCGGGAGGTGATCAGGCCCTTCTCCCGGCGGACCAGCAACTCCGGGGTGGCACCGATCAGGCCGTCGACGCAGAAGGTCCAGCAGTTCGGGTACGCCGCCGCGAGCCGGCGCAGCGGCCAGCGCAGGTCGATCGGCTGCGCGGTCAGGGCGATCAGGTCGCGGGCCAGCACCACCTTGTCGACGTCACCGCCGGTGATCCTGGTGACCGCGTCGGCGACGATCGCGGACCACTCGGTGCCGGACCGGGCGCCGTCGGCGAAGGCGACCTCGCCGACCGGGACCGGCTCGTGCGGGATCAGTTCCGGGGCGGTGGTGAGCGTGCTCGCCGACGAGATGGTCGTCACCCAGGTGGTGCCGCCGCGCCGGCCGACGACCACCTCGGGCACCACCAGCTCGCCCGGGTCGTCGTCGGTGAAGCCGAAGGAGCCGAAACAGACCAGCCCGGAGCCCGGTACGCCGACATCGTCGCGCACCACGGCCGCACCGGTGAGCGCTTTCCACCAGGCCAGGGCATCGCCGAAGCGGTTGCCCCCGGCAACATCGAGCCGGGCTGCGACACCCCAGCCCACCAGGCCGTCCCCACGCCGCACCCAGGCGAGTGCGCCCGCGTCCGGCAGGTGATCCATCAGCGTCGGCGACAAGGCCTCCACGGGGTGGCTGCGAGCCACCAGGCGCGGGGCCGGATCGCGGTCGGGTAGGACCGGGTCAGGCAAGCTCACGGCAACACTCCTCGCTGCTCGTCCTCGCCCAGGGTCGCTGGACTCGGCCGGCTCGTCGACGCTCCCTCACGGCATGCAAGCGTATGCCGCGCTTTTGTCGGTCAGATTTCGGTGCCCACCAGGATGCAGGATTCCGGACGCGGGACACTAGGTAACGTGACCCGTGCCGACCTGACCAAACAGCCCGAGGCTGTCGCCGCGATGTTCGACAACGTGGCCGAGGGCTACGACCGCACCAACGCGGTCGCCACCCTGGGCCTGGAGAAGCTGCACTGGCGGCCGCAGGCGTTCGCCGCCATCGCGCCGCGGCCGGGGATGAAGATACTCGACCTGGCCGCCGGCACCGGCGCCTCCAGCATCAAGCTGCGCGAGGCCGGCGCCGTGGTGGTGTCGTGCGACTTCTCGGTCGGGATGCTCAAGGTGGGCAAGCGCAACCACCCGGAGCTGGACCTGATCGCAGGGGATGCGCTGCGGCTTCCGTTCACGGACGAGTCGTTCGACTGCGTGACCATCTCCTGGGCGCTGCGGAACGTGAACGACGTCATCGTGGCCCTGCAGGAGATGCTTCGGGTGACGAAGCCGGGCGGCCGGCTGGTGGTGCTGGAGAACTCGCACCCGACCTGGAAGCCGTTCCGGGTGGCCTATCTCGAGTACATGATGCGCGCGGTCCCGGTGCTGGCGAAGGCGGTCTCCACCAACCCGGAGGCATATAGCTACCTGGCCGAGTCGGTCCGCGCCTGGCCCGGTCAGCAGCCGCTGGCCCGGACCATCGAGGCGTCCGGCTGGTCCCAGGTGCAGTGGCGTAACCTCACCGGCGGTCTGATCGCGATCCACCGAGCGGTCAAGCCGGCCAGACCGGCCTAGCCGTACCGGACCAGGGTAATTACGCAAGCCACGGTGAGCATAAATGGCCTGCGGGCAAGGGTTTGCAGCCCGGTTTCGCGTCTAAGTCGGGCAGTCCTAGACTGTCGGGTGACCAGGCCTCGTGAAGGGATTCACGAGGGCTGTGTCATGGTTTTCCAGCGCAGTGAAGTGACCAGACAGTCAAACTCCAGGCCGGGATGAGATGAGCCAGATCGCGTCGACCACGGGTCGGCAGCAGGCCGAGACCGCTGATGTGATCGTCGTCGGTGCGGGGCCCGCAGGCTCCGCGGCCGCCTACCATCTGGCGAACGCCGGCCTCGACGTGCTGCTCCTGGAGAAGACGGCGTTCCCGCGCGAGAAGGTCTGCGGCGACGGTCTCACCCCGCGTGGCACCAAGCAGTTGATCAACATGGGCATCGACATCTCGCCCGAGGCCGGCTGGATCCAGAACTACGGCCTGCGGATCCGCGGCGCCGGGCACGTCCTGCAGCTGGACTGGCCGGACCTGGCCAGCCACCCGAACTACGGGCTGACCCGGAACCGGATGGACTTCGACGATCTGCTCGCCCGGCAGGCGGTCAAGGCCGGGGCCCGGTTGCGCGAGCGGACCAACGTGATCGCGCCGATCCTGGACGAGCAGACCGGCTTCATCGTCGGCGTCACCGCGAAGCCGGTGGATGACAACGGCCGCCGCGATGGGGCAGATGTCGAGTATCGCGCGCCGCTGGTGATGGCGGCCGACGGCAACTCGTCCCGGCTGAGTGTGGCGATGGGCCTGCACAAGCGCGACGACCGCCCGATGGGTGTCGCCGTCCGCACCTACTTCACCAGCCCGCGCCACGACGACGACTACCTCGAGTCCTGGCTGGAGCTGTGGGCCGACGACCCGCAGCAGCCCGGCCAGCGCAACCTGCTGCCCGGCTACGGCTGGATCTTCGGGATGGGCGACGGTACCGTCAACGTCGGCCTCGGCATCCTGAACACCTCCGACGCCTTCGGCAAGGTGGACTACTCCGACCTACTGATGCAGTGGCTGCAGAACACGCCGGCGGAGTGGCAGTTCCGCGAGGAGTTCATGACGTCGCCGATCCGCGGCGCGGCGCTGCCGATGGGGTTCAACCGGCAGCCGCACTACACTCGCGGACTGATGCTGCTGGGTGACGCCGGCGGCATGGTCAACCCGTTCAACGGCGAGGGCATCCCGTACGCGATGGAGTCCGGTGCGTTCGCCGCCGAGGTGGCCGCGCAGGCGCTGCGCAGGCAGCCGAACCAGCGCGAGCGCGCCCTGTCGGCGTACCCGAAGGCGCTCAAGCAGGAGTACGGCGGCTACTACACGCTGGGCCGGATCTTCGTGAAGCTGATCGGAAATCCGGAGGTGATGCGGCTGTGCACCAAGTACGGTCTGCCGCGGACCACCCTGATGAAGTTCACCCTGAAGTTGCTGGCGAACCTGACCGACCCCCGCGACGGGGACGTGATGGACAAGATCATCAACGGACTGACCAAGGTGGCCCCGGCCGCCTGACGGCAGAGCAGTACTGGTAACACAGTTCCGAACCAAACAGGCCAACAAGCACCGATCCGGCAGTACGGACGCAGAAGGAGGGAGCACGCGACGATGCACCCTTACGTACCGATCATCATTCTCGGTGTGCTCGCAACGATCTTCGTAGCAGGCACCTTGGTGACGAGCGCGCTCGTCGGCCCGAAGCGCTACAACCGGGCCAAGCTCGACTCGTACGAGTGCGGGATCGAGCCGACCCCGCAGCCGGTCGGTGGTGGGCGCTTCCCGGTGAAGTACTACATCACCGCGATGCTCTTCATCGTGTTCGACATCGAGATCATCTTTCTCTACCCGTGGGCCGTCGCGTTCGACCAGATGGCGTTGTTCGGGTTGATCGAGATGGTCATCTTCATCGCAACCGTCTTCATCGCGTACGCCTACGTCTGGCGCCGCGGTGGCCTTGAATGGGATTGAGGGTGAGTCCATATGGGTGTTGAGGAACAACTTCCCGCCGGGCTGCTGCTGACCACGGTCGAGGGCCTGGCCGGCTACATGCGCAAGGCATCGTTGTGGCCGGCAACCTTCGGGCTGGCGTGCTGCGCGATCGAGATGATGACGACCGGGGCCCCGCGGTACGACGCGGCCCGGTTCGGCATGGAGGTCTTCCGTGCTTCGCCACGACAGGC
>JAWWOY010000160.1:0-3223 GCA_033851195.1 Kribbellaceae bacterium
GGGCGGTGAGTGCGGCGACACCGAACACGCCGCCGGTCAGAATACGTCGGGCCGTCGTCTTGGCCGGAGATTCGGACATGAATGCCTCCAGGGCGGATAGGACCCACCTGCTCGTCTGCAGGCGGCCGTTGTTGCCCTAGAACATGCAGTCCTTCCGCGCCTCTATCGCCGACAACTTTCCAGCTGTGGATATCAGGCTTCGGGGGCCGGTCACTGTGGACTGGCAGTACTTGGCTCGCTGCGCAGTCCCGCGCTGTCGCTGCGCGGGGGTCGACGTCTTGCCGTCTGACGGATCCTCGTATTGCCAGTCGGATCTGACATCGACGCCTCCGGCCGCCTTCTGTGTGCTGGAACGGGGCAACGTCACCACCGGTGCGTCGGTGCGGGTAGCGGCGTGGCGAGCGGGCGTGGAATCACCCGCGCACGAGCGACCGGCGTACCGGCGTACCGGCGTACCGGCTCAACGATCTACGGACAGGCAGGGAGCAACTTCTGTGGATGCGGACGTCCATGCAGGCAGTGGTCGGCTGAGGTGGGCGTCTGTCAGGTTGCCCCCCGCTTGGCTGCCTCCATGGCGGTACCTAGTCGGGAGCTACTGCCTGCGTGGGCGTCCGCATCGGCAAGGCGTGGATATCGGCATCAGCGGATTTGGCCACCCGAGGTGACGTCTAGTCTCCCGTGAGGGCCGTCCCTATACGGGACAGCTAGTAGCTGATCAGGCGGTGCAGACGGTGGAAGGTCTGCTCGAAGCCGAGCTTTGGCCAGGTGCGTGACGACAGCAGGTTCGTGACCCGCCAATCCGTGACCACGGAGTCGTAGCCGGTGTCGGCGGACCACTGCAGCACCGTCTCCCCGAGCGCCCGACCCGCTCCGCGACCGCGGGACTCGGGCAGTACGGCGGCGAACCCGAGGAAGCCCGCATTGGCCGGCCGGGAGAGTCCACTGTGTGCGCTGGACTTCTCCAGCGACAGGCCGATGGCCGCGCCGATCACCTTGCCGTCGTACTCGGCAACGAAGGTCGCGTAATCCTTGTCGTCGAACGACTCCTCCCAGTCCGCCACTGCCTCGTCCAAGGTTGGTACCTCGCCAGCAGAGAACACCGGTGACAGCGCCTGGTGCCGAGGCAGCGTCAGATCCAGCTCAGCCAGCACGCCGATGTCGCCGCGCTCAGCTCGTCGTACGGTCAGATCTGGATACGACTGCAGCGGCGAGGTGGGGACAGGTCGGATGGCGTGCGCGTGCTGTGAGCCGAAGCTGAGTCGGAACCACGCATCGATCAGCGGGGCATCGGACGGCACCACTACGTAGTGCGCTGTCCGGCCTTGCTCAACCCAGTGAGTGGCAGCGGCGCCGTACAGGTCCCGGACACTCTCGGCATCGCGGACAGCGTGGCCGGCGGCTTCGACCCAGATATTCGGTCCCCACACGGCTGACGGCTTAGGAGCGGCCAGCAAGTAGCCGGTGACCTCACTGCCGTCCACAGCGACGGAGCCAGAGGCGCCCTCGCTCTCCCAGACCGCAGTGACCTCTACGAGGGCCAGATCGGCGTCCTCGTACTCGGTCGGCAGCAGCGGATGGGTACGGCGGTGGCGGGCGTGCCGCTCGGAGAGCAACCGGCCAGCAGCAGGTAGATCGGCCGACTCGAACGGCCGGACGACGATGCGTGACATAGCCCGGACGGTACGCCGGGAGAAACCTGCTGCGACACAAATTTTCGCCGGCCGGGGGCACGCCGGGAACCGATTTGGTCGCACGGCCCGGATCCTCTAAACTAAACACGCAACGACGGCGCGGGGTGGAGCAGCTCGGTAGCTCGCTGGGCTCATAACCCAGAGGTCGCAGGTTCAAATCCTGCCCCCGCTACAAAGAAGTGATGGTTAGAACCTCGGTCCTGAGAAGGACCGGGGTTCTTTCTTTTCCCAAAGACAACTGCCCACGGGGTCTCTCCTGCCGCAGATACGCGCTGAGGGGCGCACGGATCGTGTGACGACGGTCACGGCGCGGCAGATCTTTCGGGATGGCCAAGGTCGTCCTCTCTCACAGCGGCGGGCTGCTTCGTCCAGTTGCATGACTGCGCGTTGCGCTGCCGGGTTGTTGCTCATGCCGCCGACGAACGCCGCGTTGTCCCGGCAACGTCGTTCTCTGCACTTCGCCCGTGCAGCGCGATATCCGAGGGTGTTGTCTCACGGCCCAGCCGCGAAGAGACCGCTGGTCAGGATCTTCGCGGTCGATACGGTCGATCTGGTCCACGAGCTTGTCCGCACTGGGCGCGCTTGAGGAGGTGGAGCGCGGTCGCCGCGAAACTGTCGTGCTGTCGGATCGCTGACGACCGGCGTGGAAAGTTCTTCAAAGAAGTCCGGGAGGCGGTGTCGGATCGGGGCGGTGGTGTTCGTAGCAGGGGTGAGGCCGCCCACAAGCGGCGGCGCCAAGGCAAAGGAACCGCGATCATGAAGCTGACGACCATGACCCAGGTCACCCTCGATGGAGTGATGCAGGGAAACGGCGGTGCGTCGGATGAGGACCGCAGGAACGGATTCGAGCGCGGCGGATGGGCCCGGGGGGCGGGTGACGACGAGACCAGGACGTTCATCACGCAGACCTACCAGCGCGCCGAGGCGTTCCTGTTCGGCCGGCGCACCTACGAGTTGTTCGCCGGCTCCTGGGGATCAATCGACCAGATGCCCGCACATCCCATCGGCGTGGCCTTGAACGAGGCCCCCAAGTACGTTGCCTCGACCACGCTCACCGCGCCGCGTTGGGAGGACACGACCGTTCTCAGCGGTGACCTCGCGGCGGCCATCAGTGAGCTGAAGGCCAAGCCCGGGGGTGAGCTGCAGATGCACGGCAGTGGCGCCCTGACCCGGTGGCTGCTGGAGAACGATCTGGTCGACGAGATGATTCTGATCGTGGTCCCGGTGATTCTCGGCCAGGGCGCGAGACTGTTCCCGGAGACCGGTCCGGATCTTGCGCTCGACCTGGTCGAGTCGCGCGTCGACTCCAAGGGCGTGACGATCCAGGTCTACCGGCCGGCCGGGCGCCCACAGTATGCAACGGCCTGAAGTCCCTGACCACCGAACCACGCTTTCTTGACACCGCAGGAGACGATCTTCAGATGCAGTACCTGGTTTCCGTGATCGATGACAAGAGCAATCCCGGCAGCACGGAGAGGCAGCCTGCCATCAGCGCGTTCAACGAACGACTGAGCGCCGAGGGCTACTGGGTT
>JAWWOY010000163.1:0-9655 GCA_033851195.1 Kribbellaceae bacterium
CGACTCGGTCACCCCGAAGCAGGCTGTCACGAGCTCGCCGGACGGCCGTTCGCTCGCCTACGTGACCGACTCGACCGAGACCGCGTTGTGGACTCGCCGGGTGGACCCGAGTGGACTCGGCACGGCCTTGAAGCTGTGGGCGTCCCAGTCGGAAATCACCCATCTGTCCTGGTCACCGGACGGTTCGCGGATCGCGTTCCAAGCGCCTGAAGCCGGCGGAAGTGCCGCTCTGCCATGTGTCTTTGTCATCCCGTCGACCGGTGGCACGCCCGAGAAGATCGCCTGCGATGTCAGCAGCCCTAGCTGGATGCCAGACGCGCGGACCCTGGTGGTGATCGACAACCGGCTCGAGGGTGACCACGGCTACCTCGCTCGCATCGAGGCAAAGCCTGGGGGCTCCCGGCTGAAGACGTTCGGCACGCAACTTCTAGACGGCTCACCGGTTCGGGTGTCGCCCGACGGCCGATACGTCGCGATCGCCTCCGGGTGGGGTGTGAGTGTGATCGGAGCGGAGTCGAACACGGATCACTCGAGTCCGACCTTCGACAGCAGCGTCATCTCGATCAGCTGGAGTCCGGGCGGCGGTCAACTCCTGGTACTGACCGAGACCGGTCGGCTCACCAAGATCGACGTCGCCGCGGACGGCAACCTGAAGGAGAAGGCGCCCGTCACCCTCTGGACGGGCAGTCCGCAGGAGAACAGGTTCGACGTCGCCTGGCAGCGACTCGGGCTGATGATCAAGCCGACGGCGGCGGTGATGGGCCGACAGGTGTCGATCCCCTTCGACAGTTCAGCATTGTTGCCAGGCGCAACTTTCAGCTGCTACCTGTCCAGTGTGTTGCTGCCGTCCTGCGCATCTCCGGTGACCACCACGATCACCTCGTCCGGTTCCTACACGCTCGAGGTGTTGGGCACCGAGCCGGGCGGCCGCCAGGTCTCCGCCACTCGTCCGTTCACCGTCGACGCGACTGGACCAGTGACGCGGATCGTGTCACCCACGTACGAGGCGTCAACAACTGCGTCCGCCACGGTGCAGTACGCGGCGACCGACGCCAGCGGCGCCACGTCGTACGACGTCCGGTATCGCACCGCGTCCTACCTGGGCACGTTCGGCGCCTACGTCCAGCCCTGGACGAACACCATCGCCACCTCGGTGAGCCTCAACCTGACTTCGGGGTACGAGTACTGCGTGTCCGCCCGGGCTCGCGACAAGCTCGGCAACCTCGGCGCCTGGAGTGCGGAGCGCTGCTTCTCGAGGCCGATGGATGACCGGGCGCTCGCGGCGCCCACGGCTGGGTGGACCCGGGCAAGCGGATCAGGGTTCTACCTGGGCACGGCCACCCACACCACGACGTACGGGGCCTCGCTCACCCGCACGGTCCAAGGCAAGCGGTTCTACCTGGTCGCTACCCGATGCAGCACCTGTGGCGTGATCTCGGTCTACCTCGGCGGTAAGTACATCGGCGCGGTCAACCTCTGGGCGTCCACGACCCAGCGCCAAGCCGTGATCAGCCTGCCAGCCCAGAGTTCGGTATTCAGCGGCACCCTGACGATCGCCACTCGCTCCACCGGCAAGCTCATCCAGATCGACGGACTGGCGGTGCGTCGCGCCTGATCGCGCCCGAGAATCCGTATACCTGAATGGGACTTCTATACCCAATTAGGTATACGGATTCCTGCGCTAGGGGTCAGGTGAGGTGGTCGTAGTCGCCGCGGGCCCAGGCTGCGTGGCGGTCGGCGGAGCGGCGGACCACGGCGCGGGCGTCGACGGGGATGCTGGCGCCGAAATTGCCGTAAAGGCGGTCGTAGTCAAAGACGTCGAGCGACCTGGCAACCCGGTCGACGACCGCACCGGACAGCGGGATCCGGTTCGGGTAGCTGCGCATGAAGCTCACCGACGTGCGGTCCGGGTTGGCGAAGATGGTGTCGCCAGCCAGGATCACGCCCTTGCCGTCCGCGCCTGCCTCCCAGTGCACCACCGCGCTGCCCGGGAAGTGGCCGCCCGGCTGGATGAGGGTGACACCAGGCAGCGGGTTGAGCTTGCCGGACCAGGATTGGATCACCGGATCCTGCCGGGCGACCCATCCCAGGTCGGCCTCGGAGACGTAGACCGGTACGCCGCCGAGAGCGCGACTCCACTCCACCTGGACGCCGTACATGTGCGGGTGGCTGGCGATGATCGCGGCCACCTGGCCGAGTTCGCGGACCCGGCGTACGCCGTCGTCGTCCAGGTAGCCGATCGGGTCCCACAGCAGGTTGCCCTCGGGTGTCTGCACCAGCATCGACTGCTGGCCGATCCCCGCGTCCGGCTCGGAGGTGATGCCGTACAGCCCCGGCTCGACCTCCTTCACCTGGACCTTGTAGCCGGCGGCGGCCAGTTCCTCGAGCGTGGTCCAGTGCTGCCCGTCGACCGGCACCCACTGCCGCTCGTCCGCGCAGATCGCGCAGACCTCGACCTGCTCGGAGTGTTCGACCGCGCAGGTCTTGCAGATCCAGAAACTCACAGTGATCTCCTTCACTCGTGTCTCCCTTCACGCTATGCCGCGATCAGCCTGAAAGTCAGGACCATTCCGGTCCGAATTCGCGGTGCCACTAGGAGGCGTCTTGCGAGACCGATGTCACACCTGTCAGGACAAATCGGCCCCGAGGGCAGCGATAGCGTCAAGAACGGCTCGCCGGCCTGATGGAGGTCGGGCTGGTCGGGGCCATCCTGCTCCACGCTTTCAACGGCATCCGGCTGACCAATGCATCAAGCAGAACGGCGGTTCTTCAACGAGTTCTACGTGCTGGACTTGTTGATGGTCGGCGGCCGCGCGCAACCGGCGTGGTGGCGTTCCTGGTCACCAACGGGCACGAGCCGACCCGGGAGCGGATCCAGTCGCAGGCCGACCGGGACCGCTTCGACGACAGCACCAAGTACATCCTCTGCGCCGCCTGTACGACGTCCTGCCCGGGTGTTCTGGTCCGACGGCCAGTACTTCGGCCCGCAGGCGATCGTCGGCGCGCACCGGTTCATCCCCCGCGGCATCGAGGTCACCAAGGGCATCCAGGAGGTCAAGCGAGCCCTCATCTTCCGCCGCCTCTGATCTGTCCCCAACCCGTCGCATAGGTCCGGCGCCCAAGCGCCGGACTTATTGCGCGGATTTGGGTTCGGGACTAGGCCGTTCGTGTATCAGCGCCATCGTTGTTGTGGCCTAGGAGCTCACGGACGGCGTGCGCGGCCAAGTCGGACTCGAGCGCAGCGGCCGCCTCACGCCGCCGACCCCTCGGCCGGGCCGTCCGGCGGCGTATCGACCGGCGCTCGTCCTCAGACATGCCGCCCCACACGCCCGCGTCCTGGCCGGTCTCCAGCGCCCACAGGAGGCAAGCGTCCACCACCTCGCAGCGGCGGCACACCTCTTTCGCGTCCTCGATCTGCAGCAACGCCGGCCCGGTGTTCCCGACCGGGAAGAACAGCTCCGGGTCCTCGTCCCGGCAGGCACCACGGAAAGGCAGGCTCACTGGGTTCACCTTCCCGCGTGCTCGTCATCGACGAGCGGGAGATTCAGGAGGGTATTACTGGTCATGCCCCCACTCCTTCCGGTACTTGCGGGCGCGCGCACGATCGACAACCCACTATGTCTGCTTCCTCTTTCAGATCCGCACGACCATGCAGCTCGGGGAGGTACTGGAATCCCTTTCGCTGCGGCTGGTTCGCCCCGACGATGTCGGGGTCCCAGGATCGAGTGGACCTCTGCACTCTCAGCTTCGCCTCGGTGGGCGTTCACGCCATTGAGGCCAGCGCCCGTTTCCATGGCGCGGTAGCAGGAATGCGCATGTACCTGCTAGCTGCAAAGGCCCCTGTTTGCCGACATCGGGCGGTCGCGTTGGGTGGTCCGCAGGGCGGCCGCCGGCTACCCGGCTTCAAGTTGCGGCGCCCGAAGGATCTGCCGTCGACGCTTGAGGTGACGCCGATGTTGCCGGTGGTGGCGTTGGAATACAGACAGCGCCGACCGCCGGATGCCCGGCGCCTCCAGCTTGCAGGCATCGGATGACTCCCGCCAGCCGGTAGTGAGGATGGGCGCCCGCAAGGACGACATACAGTCCGCCGGACGCCAGGCTAGCTCGTATGGAGGCTCGCTCGGACAGAGGAGCCAACGGCCCACGCGGCGCGATATGTCCGCGTTTGATGGAGGAGACAGGCATGACTGTCGAGGCGCACTTCGCTGGAGGTCCGGCGAAGGATCTGGCCGGACGGCTTGTGAATGGCCGCTACCGGCTCCGGTCGCTACTGGGCCGCGGCGGCATGGGCCTGGTCTGGCTCGCCGAGGACGAGGTGCTGCGTCGGCCGGTCGCGCTCAAGGAACTCGCCCCGCAACGCCCGGTCTCCGAGGATCTGCGCATGGACGCCTACGCTCGTGCGCTCACCGAGGCGCGAGCCACCGCGCGGGTCGACCACACCGGGACGGTGCGGGTCTACGACCTGGTAGTGGAGGACAGCCTGCCCTGGATCGTGATGGAGTTGCTGTCGGGCCGGACACTGAAGGACGCCGTGGCTGCTGAGGGGCCGCTGCCGGTCAACGAGGTCGCACGGATCGGCATTCGGCTGCTCGATGCGCTGCAAGCAGCACACCGAGCGGGCGTCGTGCACCGCGACGTCAAGCCAGGCAACGTTTACCTCTGCGACGACGACCGGGTGGTCCTCGGCGACTTCGGCATCGCGTGGACCTCGGGCGACAATTCCACCGTGCCGGACGGCACGTTCTCCGGCAGTCCGGCCTATGTCTCGCCGGAGCGGGTCCGCAGTGACGACGTCGGCCCGGCGTCCGACCTGTTCTCACTGGGCTCGACGCTGTTCGCGGCGGTCGAGGGCAGATTGGCCTTCGACAAGGGATCCCTGTTCGACACGCTTGCCGCCGTTCTCCACGAACCGCCGGCACCATTCGTGAAGGCAGGTCCGCTACGCCCGATCATCGAAGGTCTGCTCGTCAAGGAGCCCGAGCGGCGGCTAAGTGCTGATGCGGCCCGCGCCGCACTCCGGGCCGTCCAGCACCTATCCTGACCCCGGCCCCGCCAACGCCGATCCGGAGGGCGCACTGCGACGGTGGGTGCCTGGTCACCGCAGGTCCGCACTAACTTCCCGACTTAGGACACCACCCATGTCCTCAGGGGTGCATCTGGGCACCCTTGAGGACCTTGTCGATAGCGTTCTTCGCACCGTGCAGGGCTATACCGACCAGATCGAGCTGATCGCGCGGAACCGCCTTCACGGCCGCGCGGTTGTCGCGGTCGTTGCCGGTGGCAAACAGATCCGAGGTGAACACCGAGACCGGGATCTCGCGACCAAGAGCCCGGCCGTGCGCAACCGCCATGAACTCCTTGGAACCCTCGAAGACCAGCACCGGCTGGCGGAACATCGGCAGGTATACGGTCCCGTCGGCATCCTCGTACGGTTCGCCGACCAACTCAGGGTTGGTCGCGGCGATGCCACTGACGAGGAACGCGGTCACGTTCAACCGCTGCCAGGTCGGCAGGTCGTCGCGCAGCAGGACGGCGAGTTTGGTGTCGAAGCGGATGGACTCGTTCATGTTTTCCACAGCACCCAATCTGCTCCTGCCCGCCGCCCGCCGTCTTGTACGTTCTTAACGTGGATCAGGAGTAGGGCGCCTGGCCACTGACCGCCGTGGCCACCCGGAGGAGTCACCCCTGGTGTCGTCCAGCCAGATGTCTCGATCTCGTGGCCCATGAAGCTCAGGGTCAGGTCTTGTACCTTCGTAAGCGTGACCAGTGGCGCGCAGATCAGTGCGTGGCGGCCCGCGGTGGACGGCATCGTGGAGGTGCTGCACGCGTACTTCCCCTCGCATGCCTACCCGAGTCACACGCACGACGCATGGACCGTGCTGATGGTGGACGAGGGCGTCGTCCGGTACGACCTGGACAGCCGCGAGCACGGGCTGGCTCAGTCCCAGGTGTCACTGTTGCCGCCGAACGTGCCGCACGACGGCCGGTCGGTGCGGCCGGAGGGATTCCGCAAACGGGTGCTTTACCTGGAGCCCGAGCGGCTGGGCGACGGCCTGATCGGCGCTGCGGTGGATCAACCCGACCTGGTCGATCCAGTACTACGGCTCCGCATCCACCAACTGCACGACGTACTGGTCGATGGCAAGGAGGACCTGGAGGCGCAGAGCAGGCTGACCCTGATCGAGGAGCGGTTGCAGCAGCACCTGCGCAACCAGGTCCTGGCACCTCCGGACCGGCGGGATCCTGGCATCGCGCAGCGGCTGCGGGAGGTGCTCGACGGGCACACCCCGGCGGGGATCACGCTGGACGAGGCGTCCAAGTTGGTGCATGCGCATCCGGCGCACCTGGTCCGGGCGTTCACCCGGGAGTACGGGATGCCGCCCCATCGATACCTGACGGGTCGCCGGATCGACCTGGCCCGGCGATTCCTGCTGGCGGGACGGCCGCCGGCCGAGGTGGCCGGGTTGGCCGGGTTCTACGACCAGTCGCACCTGACCCGGCACTTCCGCCGGATGCTGGGAGTCAGCCCGACCCGTTTCGTCAGACCTTGACGCGGGCGGCCTTGTAGGCGCGATAGCCCCACGTGCCGAGTAGCGCGGCGATCAGCAGATTCACGATGATCAGCACCGTGTGGGCGACGTAGTAACCGGTCGGGCGACCCTGGCTACCGGCCAGGTTCTTGATGAAGACCACGTAGGTGACGACGTTCCAGACGGCGATGCCGATCAGGACCAATGCGTGCTTGCGCTCGAGTTTCACCACACCATTGTCTCCGGACCTCGTCGCTACCGGCAGGTCACCTCAAGCGTTTACCTTTGCGGGAGGTCCGAGCCCCCGCGGTCGACCGTGCGCAGCAACTGGGTGCGGTTCGCCACCCCGAACCGGCGGTAGAGCCGGGTGAGCTGGGACTCCACTGCCTTCACGCTGAGGTACAACGCCGCGGCGATCTCGCGGTTGGTCGACCCGTCGCGGACCATCGAGACGATCTGCAGCTCGCTGTCGGTCAGCTCGGACCGCTCCCGGCTCCGGCTCGGTACGTCGAGTCGCGCCAGCTCGGTCTCGGCCACCTCACGCCAGGCCGGAGCGCCGCACGCCTCGAACCGCTCGATCGCGTCCACGAAGGCAGACCGGGCCACCGACCGGCGGCGGACCTGCCGGGCCACCCGGCCGCGGATCAGTTCGCACCGGGCGATGTCGAGCGGGTACACCCGGTCGCCCGCGGTGGCGACTGTCTTCTCCAACAGGTCCAGCGCGGCCGCCGGGTCGCCCTGTTTTGCGATCAGCAGTGCCTCGGACCTGGCCAGCCCCACGCGCACCACCGACCGGTCCAACGTCTCGGCGCGGGTCCGGATCTCCTGGATCAGCGCGGTGGCGTCCTCCAACCGGCCTGCCGAGACCAGTGCCTCGGCGTAGTCGGCGTGCCACGGGATCACCGCCGGGTCGTACGGCATCGCCGCCTCTCCAAGCTCACCGATCGCGTCGAACGCGTCGACCGCGCGCTGCGGATCACCGGTCAGTACACCGATGAGACCTGAGCTGGCGAGGGCGGGGCCGGTCCACTCCTCGTTGCCGACCGCCCGGACGCTCTCCAGGGCGGCATCGGCCAGCTCGCGCGCCGCGTTCGCCGTACCGCCGGCCCACTCCGCCCGGCTCGCGATCACCATGCCAACCTCGGACTCGTCGCCGATGTCCTGCAGCAGCTGGAGGCATTCATGACCGGCCGCGAGGGCCTCGGCACCGCGGCCGCTGCGCTCATAGATCGCCGTCGCCGAGATCAGCACCCCAGCCAGCCAGCGGATCGCACCACCCGCGCGGACCTCGTCGACCAGCGCGCTGATAGCCGCGACCGCCTCGCCGGTCCGGCCGCGGAACAGCTCCCGCATCGCGGCCATCTGGCGCGCGTGCACGACCGTCCTGGTCAGCGGGAGCCCAACGGCCATGTCTGCGGCCTGCTCCAACAGCCGGTCCGACGCGTCGCCGCCGCCGACCGCCAACTCGACCGAGTTGGCGGCACTCAGCGCGTCGACCAGCACCTCGGTGTCGCCGGCCCGCCGGGCCAGATCCTCCGCCACCTGGGCGTCCGTCCGCGCATCGTCCAGCCGGCGGTCGAAGTAGGCGCTGTGGCTGCGCTGGATCCGGACCCGCGCCTCCAGTACGTCGTCTCCGCCGGCGGCTTGGAACGCATCGGCCAGCAGTTCGACCCGCTCGTCCCGCTCGGACCAGACCGCATCAACCAGCATCAGCAGGGCCGCGACCCGCACATCCGGCCGGGTGGCCGCCTGCACGGCCAGCCGGGCCACCTCCACGGACTCGACCAGATGGCCGGCCGCGGCCGCATCGTCGGCCGCCCTGGTCAGCCGCCGGGCCCGCTGGTCCTGCTGGTCGGCCGGCGTACGGTCAGCCGCGAGCCGCCACAGCGTCGCGGCAGCGCCGGGCGCACCCCGCTTGCCTGCCACCGCGGCTGCCTCGTCGAGGGCGGCTGCCAGCCCGGCATCAGCTTCCTGAGTGGCCAGTGCGCGGTGCCTCGCGTTCTCCACCGGCTCCTTGACCACCGCGGCCAATCGGGCGTGCGCCTGCCGACGGGCCGCGGACGTCGCTTCGGCGTACACGAACTCGCGAAGCAACGGGTGGCTGAAGCGCAGACGTTCGGAGGAGATGTCGACCAGCCCGAACCCTTCTGCCTCGGCCAGCTCCAGCTGGATCGGGCGGCCGACCGACATCGCGATCTGGGCCACCGTCGGGCGCGGCGAGGATGCCGCATGCAGCAATACCTCGTGGGTCGCGTCGCTCAGGTCCGAGAGCCGATCCCCCAGCAGCGTCTTCAGCCTGCTCGACACGGGCAGCGGGTCGTTCGGCGAGATGCCCTCCGGGCGTCGTAGCACGGCCCGCCCCAGCTCGAGCGCCATGAACGGGTTTCCCGCGCTCGCGGTGAAGATCCGCCTGGCGGTACGCACCGGCAGCGGGGTGGACAGCCTGTTCCGCAGCAGCGCCAGCACGTCCTGCTCGGTGAGCGGCGGCACCTCCAGTTGCAGGACCGGCTCAGGACAGGCCTCGGCCATCGCCGGGAGATCTTCGTCGCCCACTTGCTCGGTTGCGAGCATGTGCACGCCCTCGGTCAACCTGCGCGCGCAGAAGGTCAGGACCTCGAGACTGGACGGGTCCACCCACTGGATGTCGTCCACCACCAGCAGCACCGGCCCCGAAGCCGCCAACCGCCGCAGCACGTGCAGTACGGCGAGTCGCACCGCGAGGTCGTCCCGGACCGAGTCGGGCGCGCTGGCCTTGAGCAGCGCGACCTCGAGTGGCTGCCGCAGATGGTCCGGCAGCACCTTCCACGCCAGCTCGAGCTGGTTCGAGAGCAGATCGAGGAGGGTGACGTACGGCAGGCCGGTCTCGCTCTGCGACGGCGCGGCAGTCAGCACCCGGTGTCCGGCGCGGGTCCGCTCGGCGACCAGAGCCCGGCCGGTTGCGGACTTCCCGATGCCTGTCGGGCCATAAAGCAGCACGCTGCCGCCGGTCTCGAGTTGCCTGCGCGCACGCTCGACCAGTCCGGCACGCCCGACCAGCTCGTCGTCAGTCATCGATCCACATTCTCCCCGAAGGATTACCCTCGCCGATTACACAGTCGAATGCCAATAGACACGGCGAGTCCCCA
>JAWWOY010000174.1:0-7836 GCA_033851195.1 Kribbellaceae bacterium
GAGATCGACGATCATATCCATGAGGATGCCATACGCCCTGTCGCTGGCTCGCTCACTTGCCACGGATCACCCTTCCCGTTCGCCGTTCGTTGGATCCACCTTCTCATGCTGCGTGTGCGAGACGTAAACATTCAGGCCCGGCTCTGACGTGCGGTTTTGCTGTGTGATGGCGCGGCGCTGAGCCCGCCGGAATGGCCCGGCGGGCGATGCGGGCATCGGCTGGGAGGGTCAGGCTGGTGCGGGGTCGGGTGGTGGTCCAGGGGTGGCCGAGGATCGCGTCGCGCAGGGCGTCCATCGTGTTGTGGCCGCGGTTGATAGGTAGCCCCGGATGAGGTAGCGATCTTTGGTGCGTTGCTCGCTGGTGAGCCGTCCGGAGATCTTCTGTTGGGATTTGCTGGGCCGTAGGTCGCGTTCGGCCTGGTTGGAGGTGGCCGGCACGTTCAGGTCGTGGGCGAAGCGCAGCACGTCGGCTTCGCGGTCGCGCAGCACTCGGCGATCTGGGTCGGCCAGTGCGCGTCGGGGTAGACCTCGGCCATCCGTTTGCGTCCTCGTTTCTCGCCTCTGGACAGCCCGAAGATCCGCGGCAACACCGCTGGCCGCGGCGTCCCTTCAGGAGAGCCACACCCTGAAATATATCAGAAACATATTAACGTCAAACTCTTGATAGATCAGTGAGATTGTAGTTAGCTGTCGCAACCCCGTCCGGATAGATACAAGGGAGTCCTGTCCATGGAAGCTTCACAGGCGGCACCTGCTTCGCCGCCCTCATCCGGCCGCCTCCAGGGCGGGGTGCTCACGATCCCGAACGCCATCGCGCTCTCAGCCGCGGCCATGGCTCCTGTACTGGCAGTGGTCCTCAACGCACCGGCTGCGGCCTCTTCTGCCGGTGGCGCCCTTCCACTGTCGTTCCTCATTGCGTTCATCGCGGCCGCCCTCGTCGGCAACACAGTCGTACAATTCGCCCGGCAACTGCCGTCGGCGGGCTCCTTCTACACGTTCAACACGCACGGGCTCGGACCGGTCGCCGGCTTTTTCACGGGCTGGCTGTTCTGGATCGGCTACGCCGTGCTGGCTCCCGGGCTGTTCACGGCGTTCGGCGCCTTCGTCCAGGACTACGTCTCAAGCACGTTCGGGGTGCAGATCCAATGGTGGATCTTCAGTCTCGCAGCGATGGCGATCGTTCTCGGGCTGTCCCTGCGCAGTGTCAAGGCATCCGTGAACCTGGATCTCGCGCTGCTGTCGGTCGAAGTGGTCGTCTTCCTGATCCTGGCTATCGTTGCCGTCTCGACGGCGGGGACGGGCAACACCGGAAGCGGCTTTCTGCCGTCGTCCGCTCCGACCGGCTTCACGGGAGTCGGCCTCGGAGTGGTGTTCGGCCTCCTCTCGTTCATCGGCTTCGACGCGGCCGCGACGCTAGGTGAAGAGACGCGCAATGCGAGGCGCAACATCCCGCTGGCGATCACCGGAGCGCTAGGCGCCGTCGGGATCTTCTACGTGTTCATGATGTACGCACTCACCGCCGGTTACCGGGTGAACGACCCGGCCCACATGCAGGCTTTCCTGAAGGACACCAGCCCATTCGTAACGCTGGCACAGCACGTGGCGCCTTGGATCATGCAGCCGGTCGAGATCGCCGCCATTTTCGGGATCTTCAGCTGCCTCCTTTCCATCCACAACACCACCGTTCGCGTGATGTTCTCGATGGGTCGCGACAAGGTGCTGCCCACCTCGCTCGGTGGCGTCCACCCCCGGTGGTTCTCCCCGGACCGTGCGATCTACGCCCAGACGGCGTTCACCGTCGTCGTCGGCCTTGCCGTCGGGGCGTGGCTCGGGCCCGGCGCAACAGGGGCTTACGGGTTCACCGGTGCGATTGGGACAGTCGCGATCGTCATCGTGTACATCCTCAGCAATATCGCGCTCATCCGATACTTCTGGCGCAGGAATGACCGCAAGGTGTTCACGCACGTCATCGTCCCGATTCTGGGTGTCATTGCGCTGGCGTATCCGCTCTACGCGGTCAGCGCGCCTGGTCAGGCGTGGCCGTACAACCTGGTGCCGTTAGTGGTCCTCGCGTGGATTGTCGCCGGCGTCATCCTGTTCCTGCGCTATCGGGCGAAGTCGCCCGAGAAGATCGCCGCACTCGGCTCGTTCATCGCCGAAGACGACCTCCCGCTCGAAGACCAGCCCGAAAGCCTGCTCGCATCGCGCGCACCCTCGCTGCAGCATCCGACCATAAAGGAAGAACTGGAATACGCCCCCGAGACCGAGGAGCGCCGATGATCACCCTCGGAGGGAAGACAATCCTCACGGAGCTCTCGGAGCTCGTCGATCCTCGGCACACCGCGCTCCTGCTGGTCGACCTGCAGCGTGACTTTATCGATCCTGACGGGGCATTCGGACGACTCGGGATCGACCTGTCGATGTACGCCGATTCCCGGCCGCCGACAGCCGAACTCCTCGAGGCTGCACGGAAGCGCGGCGTGCTCGTCGTGCACATCAAGAACACCGCTCTCCCTGGGCGGATGAGTGATTCGGCAGCGCAGCTGCGATTCAACATGCGGATGCACCAGGGTGCCACGGTCGACGGATCGCCCTTGCTCTACACAGTGCCCGGAACTCCGGGGCACGAGTTCGCAAACGAATTCGTGCCGCAACCGGATGAGCTGGTCGTACTCAAATACCGGTCGAGCGGGTTCTGGGGCACGAATCTCGACCTGGTCCTGCGGAGCAACGGCATCGAGACGGTCGTCGTCGCCGGCTGCACGACCGAGGGCTGCATCGAATCCACCGCACGGGACGCGATGTTCAACGACTACTACGTGGTTATAGCCGAGGACTGCGTCGCCAGTGATGACAGAGCGCAGCATGACGCATCGATGTTGCTCATGCGGCACCGATTCGACCTCGCCAGCGGAAAGGACATCGGCGACAGGTGGGAGACAGCGGCGACAGGGACGGTTGGAGCACAGTGAGCAGATTGGCAGGCCGCGTCGCCGTGGTCACCGGGGCGGCATCCGGCATTGGTGCGGGAATCGCGATCGCATTCGCGCGCGAGGGCGCCGACATCGTCGTTGTCGACCGGGTAGATGAGGCAGGCGCGGCGAGGGTGCTCGCGGCCGTAGCCGAACACGGCAGGAAGAGCCTGTTCGTCAACACGGACGTCGCGGATGAGGCCAGCGTGAACGCGATGGCCGAGAGCGCGATCGCGCACTTCGGCCGGGTGGACATCCTCGTCAACAATGCCGGTATTTTCACCGAAGCCCTGCTGGAGAACATGTCAGTCGAGGAATGGGACCGGGTGGTCAACACCAACCTGCGTGGCACGTTCCTTTGCACCCGAGCACTGCTCGGCCAGATGCTCGAACGGGGCGACGGTCGGATCATCAACATCGCGTCGCAACTCGGGCAGATCGGAGGCACCTCGGTCGCACATTACGCGGCGAGCAAGGCAGGCGTCATCGGCCTCACAAAAGCACTGGCTCGCGAGGTGTCACGTCGTGGCGTCCTCGTCAATGCGATCGCGCCCGGTCCCATCGAGACGCCGCTGCTCGACAGCGAAACCGAGGAGTGGCGCAACGCCAAGCTGGCCGAACTGCCGATCGGGCGATTCGGGACCGTCGATGAAGTTACTCCCACGGCGGTGCTCCTGGCTTCCGCCGACGGGTCCTACTACGTGGGCCAGACTCTGGGTCCCAACGGTGGGGACGTGATGCTGTGAAGATCGAACGCGTTCTGGTGGAACCGGTGCGCAGCGGGTTCTACCGCGACGACCAGGCCGCCATCCGCGCCGGCGCGGTCCGTGATGGCTTTCTCTACGAGGGCGGAGTGCTGACGCCGGGATTCTCCGCGATCCGCGAGCCCGGTGTCGCCGTCTCAGTAATGCTCGTGCTGTCCGACGGGCAGGTCGCGCTGGGGGACTGTGTCGAAGTGCAGTACCCGGGAGCGGGTGGTCGCTCTCCCGTCTTCACCGCTGAAGCCGCCCTCGCAGAGCTTCGCGAACATGTCGTGCCCGCTTTGACTGGACGGACGGTCGCCGGATTCCGCGAACTGGCGGAGGAGATCGACGCGTACGAGGTGGATGGACAGCCGCTGTTGACCGCGGTGCGCTACGGCGTCACCCAGGCGATCCTGCACGCGACGGCGCTCGCAAATGCGGTCACCATGGCCGAAGTGATTCAGCAGGAATACCAAACCGGTCTGGCGATCGGATCCGTTCCGATCTATGCGCAGACCGGTGACGAACGGCGGGTCAACGCCGACAAGATGATCCTCAAAGAGGTCGACGTGCTTCCGCACGGATTGATCAACGAGGTCGACGGCAAACTGGGACGCGACGGTAGCCTGCTCAAAGACTACGTGGCGTGGCTCCGCACTCGCATCCTCGAGGTTCGCTCGCGAGCCGACTATTTTCCGCGCCTGCACATTGACTCGTACGGCACGATCGGCATCGCGTTCGATGGTGATATCGGCCGGATCGCGGACTACCTCGGCGAGCTGGCCGGGCTGGCCGCCCCGTTTCGCCTGCGGGTGGAGCATCCGGTCGACGCCGGCGACCGTGACGCGCAGATCGAGGCATTCGTCTCCCTCCGGCGAACACTGGCCGAGCGGTCCATCGACATCGAGTTGGTCGTCGACGAGTGGTGCAACACGCGCGAGGACATCGAGCTGTTCGTTGCCGCCGGAGCCGCCGACGTGATCCACGTGAAGATGCCCGATCTAGGCGGAATCAACAACACAATCGAAGCGCTGCTCCACGTGCGCAGCCACGGCCTGGCCGCGTACTGCGGAGGCAGCTGCAACGAGACGGACGTCTCGGCCAGGATCAGCACCCACATCGCAATGGCGTGCGGGGCTGACCAGGTCCTGGCGAAGCCGGGCATGGGCGTCGACGAAGGACTCATGATCACGGGAAACGAAATGGCGCGCACACTCGCCCTCGTGGGCGCCCGCACGCAGCCCGCCCTGGTTGAGTCCCTCGCCGCGGGCAGCCAGGGATGAGGCCGCTGGAGGACGTGCGGATTATCTCGCTCGAACAGTATGGTGCCGGCCCCTTCGGCAGCGTCCAGCTCGCCGACCTCGGTGCCGACGTCGTCAAGGTCGAGCAGCCGGCCGGGGGCGGCGACATCGGACGGTACGTCGTGCCGATGCAGCACGACGAAGACAGCGTCTTCTTCGAAGTATTCAATCGAAACAAGCGAAGCCTCAGTCTTGACATCGGTACGCCCGCAGGTCGGGCCGTCTTCGAGGACCTGGTCAGAGTCAGCGATGTCGTCTACTCGAATCTCCGGGGCGACGTTCCCGCCAAGCTCGGCATCCGCTACGACGACCTGAAACACCTCAATCCAGCCATCGTCTGCTGTTCGCTCAGCGGATTCGGCATGACCGGTCCGCGCAGTGCGGAGCCGGGCTACGACTACGTGCTCCAGGGAATCGGCGGATGGATGGACCTCACCGGCGAGCCTGGTGGTCCTCCGACCAAGTCCGGACTCTCGGTCGTCGACTATTCGGGTGGTCTCAATGCGGCGATCTCGATCCTGGCAGCACTCCACGCTGCCCGGCGCGACGGTGTGGGAGCGGATTGCGATGTGAGCCTGTTCGACACAGCCATCTCGATGCTGACCTATCCGGCCGCGTGGGCACTCAACAGCGACTTCGTCCCCACCCGAACACATCACTCAGCGCATCCGTCGCTGGTGCCCTTCCAGGCGTTCCCGGCTGCTGACGGCTGGATCGTAGTCGCCTGTCCCAAAGAGAAATTCTGGCGCCGGCTCGCAGACGCCATTGGCCGGCCCGAACTCGCCGACGATGCGCGCTTCAACAGCTTCGCGCAGCGCCGTCGCAATGTCGACGTCCTCGTCCCTCTACTCGAATCCGTATTTTCGACCCGGTCAGCTGACGCGTGGGTGAGCGCGCTCGCGGCGGCCGGAGTCCCCTGCGGCCCGGTCAACACGGTTGCGCAAGCCCTCGCCGATCCCCAGACGAAGGCGCGGAACATGCTCTTCGAAACCGAACACCCGCACTTCGGCACGCTGGTGCAGGTCTCAAGCGCGGTCCGTGTCGGCCCCGAGCCCCGGGAGCATCGTCGAGCGCCGCGGCGAAACGAAAACGCATCTGACGTGCTCCACGACCTGCTCGGGTACTCCCCTGCGAGGCGTCGCGAGCTCGAAGACGACGGGGCATTCGGTCCTGTGTCGCCGGATCCGGTCGAGGCGGCCAACGCATCCGACTCGTCCGAATCATGAAAGCAACAATGAAGCCAATTAGGAGACTCTTTTGTTTGAGCTGACAGGCCGGGTGGCCCTCATCACCGGAGCCGCGTCGGGCATCGGGGCCGCTACGGCCAGGATCTACGCCGAAGCGGGTGCGGACATAGCGCTCGCGTGGTATCCACCGGACGGCCATGACATCGGTCCGGTTGTCGAGGTCGTCGAGAAGGCGGGCCGGAAGGCCGTCGTCGAGGCGGTGGATGTGACGCGGACGGCGGACGTGGACCGGCTGGTCGCACGCGCCGTGGACGAACTCGGCGGCGTCGATATCGTCGTCGCCAACGCGGGTATCGCGCGCAAGGTGGCACTTGAAGACCTGGATGATGAGGCCTGGAGCAAAGTCATCGATGTTGACCTCAACGGCGCGTGGCGCTGCTTCCGTGCGGCGCTCCCGCACATGCAGAGGGCGGGCTACGGGCGCCTGATCGCCACGTCGTCGGTGGCCGGAACGGTCTCGGGCTGGCCGGAGCACTCCCACTATGCGGCTGCAAAGAGCGGCCTGGTGGGACTCGTCAAGTCGCTCGCGGTTGAGTTCGCGGCCGACGGGATCACGGCCAACGCCGTGGCACCCGGCGTCATCCGCACCCCGCAAGCGCTAGACCCCGTGAACTCCCTCGGACCCGCCGGGGTGGACGCAACCGTCAGGAAAGTTCCTGCCGGCCGGGTGGGCGAACCGGAAGACATCGGCTACATCTACCAGTTCCTCGCGAGCGCCGAGGCATCGTATGTCACTGGTCAGCTAATCGTCGTCGACGGTGGCCGGAGCCTGGCCGGGCTCGACTGACAATCTGTCCCTGAGATAGGAGTACGCAGACATGGAATTGAATCCACAGTTCTTCCGACAGGCCGACGTCGAGGGCATCCCCGGTCCTGCCCGCGACCTCGTCGGATACGGAGAACACCCGCCGGTGGTTCGGTGGCATGAAGGCGCGAAGGTCGCTATCCAGGTCGTCGTGAACTACGAAGAGGGGTCGGAGAAGACGTTCGCCATGGGCGACGGCGTCAACGACGGCATGTACGAGCTGCCCTTCGCGGTCGATGATCAGCGGGACCTCGCGGTCGAGTCGATGTACGAGTACGGTTCACGCGCGGGAATCTGGCGTCTCTTCCGGATCTTCGACCAGTCCGGTATTCCGGTCACGTTCTTCGCGGCAGCCGTCGCCCTCGAACGAAATCCTGACGTCGCTGCGAAGCTGGCCCGTCGGGGGGACGAGGCAGCGGGGCACGGTTACCGGTGGAGCAACCATTACGAGATGACGAAAGATGAGGAGCGGGAGGCGATCAAGCGTGCGATCGCTTCGATCGAACGGTCGACCGGTGCTCGGCCGGCCGGCTGGTACTGCCGGGAGATGAGTGTCAACACCCGGGACCTCGTCGTGGAGGAGGGCGGCTTTCTCTACGATTCGGACACCTACAACGAGGACCTGCCGTATTGGACTCGGGTGGCCGACCGCGATCATCTGGTCGTTCCGTACTCGCTTGTCGTGAATGACGCCCGCTACATTTTGGGGACCGGCTACGGCAGCCCGGAGCAATTCTTCGAAACGGCGAAGGCGACGCTCGACCGGTT
>JAWWOY010000184.1:0-4680 GCA_033851195.1 Kribbellaceae bacterium
CACCCGCTGGCCGCTACGGTTACCACCCAGGCACGCTCTCAGTGGACGAGAGAGGTAACTCACACCCCATGACCCGACGACTCGAGCTCACTCCAGGAGGACCGAGTGGCCGGCGTACTCTCGCCGAAGAGGCGGCCGCCGAGCTGCACGAGCTCATCTTGTCCGGTGAGCTCCCGAGCGGTACTGCGCTGCGCCTGGAGGAGCTGGCCAAGCGGCTGGACATGAGCCAGATGCCGATCCGCGAAGGACTGCGCCGGATGCAGGCGCTCGGGCTGGTCGAGATCGTTCCGCACAAGGGCGCCTGGGTCCGCGAGCTGTCGGTGGAGGATCTGCGCGACACCCATGAGACCCGGCTGTCACTCGAGACGCTGGCAGTCCGGGCTGCCGCGACCCGGTTCAGTGAGGCCGATGCGACGGTGGCCCGAGCCGCCCTGGCCGAGCACTTCCGGCTGTCCAAGGTGGGCGACATCATCGGCTCGCGGCAGGCCCACACCGAGTTCCATTTCGCGATCTACCGGGCGGGCGGATCGCGGTGGCTGCCGCGGGCGATCGAGCCGGTCTGGCAGAACAGTGAGCGCTACCGGTTCGGCTCCCGCCAGACCAAGGCGCGGATCGAGCAGACCCGGCGCGAGCACCAGGCGATCCTCGACGCCTGCCTGTCACACGACGAGGCCGAAGCCGAAGCCGCCCTGCGTCAGCACCTCGAAGGCGCCTTCCAGCGCATCACCGAGACCATGGAGCGCCGCTACAAGAAGGAAGGACACTAGTCGGCGAAGCGGGCCGGGAAACCGCCGGTGGCGACCGGGCTCCAGCGCTCGGGCGTGATCCGGATCAGGCACTTGCCCTGCTTGCGCATCGCCTCGCGGTACTCGTCCCAGTCCGGGTGCTCGCCGGAGATCGATCGGTAGTAATCGACCAGCGGCTCGACCGCGTCCGGCAGTTCGATCACCTCGCCGGTGCCGTCGACCTGGACCCACGGGCCGCCGAAGTCGTCCGAGAGCACCAGGACGCTGGTCCGCGCGTCCCGCCGGACGTTCGCGCTCTTGGCCCGCTCCGGGTAGGAGGAGATGACGATGCGGCCCTCCGCATCGACACCGCCCGACACGGGCGAGGCCTGCGGCCTACCGTCGTGACGCGTGGTGATCACCAGCATGTGGTGACGCGGCCGGATGAATTCCAGCAGCGCCTCGGTGTCGACCTGGGTGTTGGTTGCAATTGTTCGAGCCATGGCCCCACTCTTTCAGACGAGGTCGGCGGGGGAGTCCCTGGTCCGGGCCACTGCGGAAGCGACCCGGATCGCGTGCTCGTTGCCGGGTGGCACGCCGGGCCGATCAACTGCTTCAGGGCACCGTCGACGACTCTCCAGTCGAATTCGGACGGGTCCTGCATCACGGTCTCCGCGAGCGTGCGCTCATCCGGCGTACCGGCTGTAACTCCGAGCTCGTCGCGGAACGCCTTCCAGCAGGTGTCAATGCTGTTCTCGACCTCCTGGAGCGCGTCCCGGAACCGCGGATGGTCGATACGTCGCGACCGCATGCCGCGGAGTCTAGAGGGGCCGGACCTGCAACTGGCGCCCGCGCAGTCGAGATTCCAGCAGGCGCCGCGGCACTCCGATCTATCCGAGCATCTTTCTGGCCGTTACGGTGCTGAGCCTGATCACCCTTGGCGACATACTGCGGGCTGCGGTCAATCCGCGGGGCCGCCGCTGAGGACGCGATGACCGGTGGGACGACGTGACGATCGAAGTGAGGCAACTGTGTTGCAGACAAAGGAGTGCAGACGATGAGTGAGACCGCGTCGGGGTACGACGTGCACGTGGCGCGCGAGGCGGTGCCGTACCTCGAGTCCTGGCTCGAGTTCCAGCGCGGCCTGCTCCGCACGCCCGGGGTGCAGGCCGCCATCCGGGTCGGCGACGAACTGGTCATGTCCATCGCGCTCGGGCACGGGAACGAGCCCGCGGGCGAGCCGCTGCGGCCGGATCACCTGTTCCGGATCGCCTCCCACTCGAAGACCTTCACGGCGACGGCGGTCATGCAGTTGGCCGAGCGCGGCCGGCTCCGGCTCGACGACCCGATCGGCCATTGGGTGCCCGAGTTGGCCGACAGCGCTCTCGCCCGGGTCACCCTGCGGGAGCTGCTCGGCCATCAGGGCGGTGTCATCCGCGACAGCCTGGACAAAGACTTCTGGCAGCTGATGGATCCGTTCCCCAGTGCGGAGGACCTGATCGAGCTGAGCCGGCAGCACGGCCGGATCTTCGACGCCAACGAGCGCTTCAAGTACACCAACGTCGGCTACTCCTTGCTGGGCATCGCGATCGAGGCAGCCAGCGGCGTGCCTTACAACGACTACGTGCGCACCCGGATCGTCGAGAAGCTCGGCCTGACCGACACCGGTCCCGAGTACGACGCCGGCCGTGCGAGCCAGTACGCCGCCGGGCACACCGGGCTGCTCGACGGCGCCGAGCCGCGCGAGGCGATCGGCCATGTCGACACCCGGGCGATGGCGGCCGCCACCGGGTTCTACTCGACCGCGACGGACCTCACCCGGTACGGCGCCGCGCACTTCTTCGGCAACGAGGAATTGATCACCGACGGGAGCAAGCGGCTGATCCAGCGACAGGAGTCGGTGGTCACCGCTCACGACACCGAGCAAGGCCGGTACGGGCTCGGCATGGACCTGACCAAGATCGGTTCGCGCGAGGTCGTCGGGCACAGCGGCGGCTACCCGGGACACATCACCCGCACCTACATCGATCCGCACGACCGACTGGTGGTGTCGGTGCTGACCAACTGCATCGGCGGTCCGGCCGGCGTACTCGCGCAGGGCGTGGTGAAGCTGCTCAATTTGGCGGTCGCCGATCACGACGTGCCGCCGGCGCCGGCCGGGATCGACCTGCGCAGCTTCACCGGCCGGTTCGCCAACCTGATGGGCGTGATGGACATCGCGCTGCTCGGTGGCCGGTTGGTCGGCATCTACAGCGCCGCGGACGACCCGACCGCGAGCTACGACGATCTCCAGGTGATTGACGAGAACACGCTGGTCGTCGTACCGCAGGCCGGCTTCGGCCCGGTCGGAGAGCGGGTCGGGTTCACCCGCGATGCCGAGGGGCGGCCGGAGGTGGTGCGCTACTGCGGTAGCTCCCGCTGGCCGGTGGACGTGTTCCGCGCTCGCCGTTCGGCCCAGATCGCTGGTTCGGTGCCCTGATGTCCTCCTGCCGAGGCTTGCGAGCAGTCTCGCCGCCGGGCGGATCGGTTGGCTGCCGCGCTTGCTTGACCTCAAGTCGTGTCGAGGCTGCAGGCTGAGCGCAATGACCACGGTTCAGGGGAGGACGGCATGCGCGCAGTTTGGTTGAAGGAGTTCGGTGCTCCGGAGGTACTGGTCCCGGGCGAGGCGCTGGATCCGGTGCCAGCTCCGGGGCAGGTGCTGATCGAGGTGAAGTTCGCGAATATCACCTTCATCGAGACCCAGTTCCGCGCGACAGGTGCCGGTCCGTTCGCCGCTGAGCTGCCGATGATCCTTGGCAACGGCGTAGGCGGCGCCGTAGCGGCGGTCGGCGATGGCGTCGATCGGGATCTGCTCGGCAGTCGGGTCGTCGCGAGCCTGGGCGGCTCGGGTGGATACGCCGAGAAGGCTGTCGTTGATGCTGCCGCGCTGATTCCCGTGCCCGACGGGTTGGATCTGGACCAGGCAGTCGCACTGTTGGCGGACGGTCGTACGGCGACGATGCTGGTTCGTGCGGCGGGAGTGCGGACCGGAGACCGGGTACTGGTCGAGGCCGCTGCAGGTGGCGTCGGCAGTCTGCTGGTTCAGCTCGCCGCGGCAACCGGCGCGCTAGTGGTCGGCCTGGCCGGTGGCGCGCACAAGGTCGAACTGGTTCGTGGCCTGGGGGCCGAGGTGGCCATCGACTACCGGGTGGACGGCTGGGAGCAGCGCGTCCGGGAAGCCGTCGAGGGAGTGGATGTCGTCTTCGACGGCGTCGGTGGAGCGGTTGGGCGATCGGCGTTCGAGTTGCTGGAACGCGAGGGCCGGATGCTGAGCTACGGCCTCGCCAGCGGGAGCTGGGCAAACATCTCGCCGGCCGAAGCGGCGGAGCGCGGCGTGCAGTTGATCCAGGCTCGCTCGAATCCGGCGGAGCTGAGGGAGTTCACTGCGCAGGCATTGGCGGCAGCGGCCGCGGGGAGGTTGCGCCCGCTGATCGGGCAGCGCTTCCCGCTCGACCAGGCGGCCGAGGCGCACGCGGCCATCGGAGCACGCACCAGCGTCGGCAAGACGTTGCTCGAAATCTGAACCTCGAGATCACGGACCTCGGGGCCTGGCTCAGATCGGACCTCGAGGTCCGATCAGAGCCAGACAGGGGATCACGCCAGACCCGCTCGGGGACTGGGACGAACTGGCAGGGGAATAGGACGAGGTCAGAGCGCGTGGAGCTTGGCGAAAGGTGCGACGACCCGCAGCAGCTTTCCGCCGCCGAAGTCGACGACGACCGCAGCGCCGCCCTCTACCGAACTGATCCGTCCCAGCCCCTCCTTGTCATGGGACACCCGCTCGCCGACCTCGAAAACCTTGATCGGGTCAGGCACGCGGGCCTTGAAGGGACTCGTGGACAGGTGACGACGCGTCGTCGCGCGATAGGACTCCATCAGAACTCAAGTATGCGCTGCCGCACCACGTTCTCGCTCC
>JAWWOY010000196.1:0-4671 GCA_033851195.1 Kribbellaceae bacterium
TGCGGCCGTAGGTGCGGTCGTCAGGCCTGTGGTCGGCGTGACTGTCGATCCCACCGTCGGGGGCTTGACCGTGGGCGGCTTGGCCGACGGCGGAACCACCGGCGGCGCGGTCGGCTGGGACGACCGATGGGTTGGGTCCTGTATGGCGGCCGGGGGTGTGCCGTGCGGGGTCAGCGCCACGGCCACCACGATCGCCCCCGCCACGACCACGGCAGCCCCGCCGGCAGTGAACGCCGCACGGGTGCTGTTCGCTGTGGCTTTCTTCCAGCCTGTGGTCAGGAGGCCGACGAAGCCGAAGCCGACCTTGGCGCCGGAGGCCGCGGCCAGGTAGCCCAGGCCGGCGGTGCCGAGCAGGGCCGGGGCGAGCAGCGCCGGGAGCGCACTGTTGACCTCGACGAGTTCGAGGTAGACCGCTGTGCACTTCGCGCACGCGTCCAGGTGCTGGCGGACATTCTGGTTCTCGCGCTTGGTCAGGCCGCCGCGGACGTACGCGCCGAGCCGCTCGGTGGTCCAGCGGCAACGGTCCCCGGCCACGTCGGCCAGGTGCTGCTGCAGGTAGGCCTGCCGCAGCCCCTCCCGGGCGCGGTAGGCCAGCGCGGAGACGCTGTTGGCGCTGAGGCCGAGCAGCGGGCCGATGGCAGCAGGCTTCTCGCCCTCCACCTCGGTGTGCCAGAGCACGGCCTGCCAGCGCTCCGGGAGGCTGGCGAACGCCTTCGCCGCCGCGCCGCTCTCGAAGCCGGTCACGGACGGGTCGTCGAAGGTCGCCGGCTCCCGCTCGTACGACGCGATGTCGTCGGTGCTGTAGACCCGCTTGCCGGCCCGGATCCGGTCGACGTGCACCCGACGGACCGTGGTCAGCAGATACGCGCGGAAGGAGATGTCCGGGCCGCCACCGTTGCGTAGGGCATCGAGCACTTTGGCGAAGGCGTCGCTGGCCAGGTCGTCGGCGTCGTTCGCCGGGACCAGTTGCCGGGCCATCCGCTCCGCGGCGTGGTGGTGCCGGCCGAACAGCTCGCCGTACGCCTCGAGGTCGCCATTACGCACGCGGACGAGGAGCTCCGGGTCGCCGGGCTCTTCCTGCGTCTCCATCGAGTTCCCCCCTCGCTGCTGTAACTACTACACCACGAATTGTCACTTCGTTGCCGGGATCAAGGCTGCCAGAAGGGGACGGATTCCGGCACTCTTCATGACGACGGAGGTGGATCCCGGGTTACGCGGAAAACTTTCTCGAAATCCGCGTCATGAATCCTTCACAGCGGGGTCTCATCCCCAGAACGACGCCTCCGGCCGCCCGGTCGGGAGACGAGGGGAACCAGGGGGGAGGGCCATGTCACTGTTCGCGGACCTCCGCCGACGGTTGGATTTGCGCCCGAACTGGCCCCTCAACCTGGCGGGGTCCCTCGCCCGGGGCAGGCCGGAGGCGTCGTCAGGGCGACCGCGCGGACGGAGGGAGCCGCACGGCACAGCCGACATCCAGTGCAACGCCTATCTCGTGATCGCCGAGGCGTTGCAGGACGGTGCCGACGTCGTGCCAGCGAGTGACGAGGTTGGCCGCCGATTGGCGGAAGACGGAGTCTCGTTGCTCGAGGCACTTGATGGACTGAGTGCGTTGTACCGCTCGATCGCGGGGGGCGAGCCTGCTTTTGCCGCGGTACGCGCACTCAGTTCCAGCTGGGCCGAATCGTCACTGATCTATCTGCACTCGCTGTCCTGCGAGGACCCCTTGACCGGGCTGGCCAGCCTGGCGCACCTGCGGTCCCGGCTCGGCGAGATCTACCGGGAGGCAGAGCTCCGTGGAACTTCCGTACCGGCCACCTACGCACTGGTGGTGGTTGAGCCGATCCACCAGAAGGGTCTTACGTCCGTCGAACGCGAGCTGCGGCTCCTCGACGTCGCGGAGTGCCTGCGCATCGTCTTCTCCGGCGGCGACGTGCTGGGCCGGGTCGGCTCACGCCGGGCGGCGGCGCTCGTCGGCCGCGACCCGAACCTGCCGGACGAGGTGGACACGGTCCGGTCGCTGATCACGCAGTGGCGGCTCGACTCCGAAGAGCCACAGCTGGTCCGGATCTGGATCGAAGGACTGCCCGCATCCGTTGAATGGGCCGGACGGGTCCTGGACGAGCTAGCGCGATAACGCGGGACCTGCGCCCGGTCGTCAACAGGGGGGCGACCGAACGCAGCCAACGACGACGGATCGCCTATCACGGGGTAGGCGATCCGGCGTCCCCCCGGCGTCGCCGTCCTGTCGGTAGTCGTCACTAGGCTGTTATCCATGTGTGGTCGATATGCATCCAGCCGGGATCCGGCCGATCTGGTGTTCGAGTTCGAGATCGAGGCGGGCAATGTGAAGGAGTCCGTCCAGGAGTTGCCGGACAACTACAACGTGGCCCCGACCGATCCGGTGATCGCTGTGGTCGAGCGCCGCAACCGCGAGCAGCCGGATGAGGTGGTCCGCAAGCTCACCACGGTGAAGTGGGGCCTGGTGCCGTCGTGGGCGAAGGACACCTCGATCGGCAGCCGGCTGATCAACGCCCGGATGGAGACGGTGGCCGAGAAGCCCGCCTTCAAGAAGGCGTTCGCCGTACGACGCTGCCTGCTGCCGGCGGACGGGTACTACGAGTGGTACGAGTCCGAGCAGAAGGTCAACGGCAAGCCAGTGAAGCAGCCGTACTTCATCCGTCCCGCAGACGGGGGAGTGCTGGCCATGGCCGGGCTGTATGAGATCTGGCGCAATAAAGCAGTCGCCGACGCGGACAAGGACGAGGCCTGGCTCTGGACTTGCACGGTGCTCACCACGACCGCGACGGATGACCTCGGCCGCATCCACGACCGGATGCCACTGCTGGTCGAGAAGGACCGGTATGACGCCTGGCTGGACCCGACAAACTCTGATCCGGACGACCTGCTCGGCCTGCTGGTCCCGGCAGCGCCCGGCCGGCTGGAGGCGTTCGCAGTGTCGAGGGCGGTCAGTTCGGTGAAGAACAACGGGCCCCACCTGGTCGATCCGCTGCCACCCGACGGCGTCGATCCGGCAGACAAGCCGGACACCCCCGAGGAGATCACCCTCTTCTGATGCCGATCCGGTATCGCCCGGACCGCTTTGCCAGTGCATACCTGTTTGCTGGGACATATCTGGCGTCTTTGCTAGGACATGCCTGGCGTCGTACGGACGGTCGGAATGACATGATCAGGGCGTGACCGACGAACGAATTGTGGGGACGCCGCACGGCGAGGCGCGGATCTTGGCGCATCGGGCCCGGCGGCCGACGGCGACACTGGCTCTCGGTCATGGCGCCGGTGGTGGGATCGAGGCCGCCGACCTGGTGGCGCTGGCCGCGCGGCTGCCCCGGCAGGGCCTCAACGTGTTCCTGATCGAACAGCCCTGGCGCCGGGCCGGCAAGAGGGTGGCGCCGGCGCCCAAGGTGCTGGACGAGGCGTGGATCGCGACGATCGGCCAGCTCAGGATCCGGACCCCCCTGGTGGTCGGCGGGCGCAGTGCCGGGGCCCGGGTGGCGTGCCGTACCGCCGCCGAGCTGGGTTCGTCCGGCGTACTGGCGTTGGCGTTCCCGCTGCATCCGCCGGGCAAGCCGGAGAAAAGCCGGGCGGCGGAGCTGCAGGGCACCCGGCTGCCGACGCTCGTGGTGCAGGGGGAGAAGGACCCGTTCGGCACGCCCGAGGAGTTTCCGCCGCTGACCGAGATGGCCGTCGTACCGGACGCGGATCACTCGTTCAAGGTGCCGAAGCGGGCCGAGTTGTCCCAGACGGAGAGCCTCGATCTGCTGGTCGAAGCGGTGCTCGAATGGGTCACCCGGGAAGTTTCCGGCTGATTTCCGGCCGCGGGAATGGCCCGGCGAACCGTCACGTTGTGTCGGGTATGACGGCGACGTGTCTGGCTCCTGTGCAGAAGAGGGTGCAGACCCCGGTATTCTCGATCACGATGCCAACTCCCACGACCACCGAGACACCTGAGCAGCGGACCGAGCGCTTCGAGCGCGAGGCCCTGCCTTTCCTTGACCAGATGTATGCCGCAGCCATGCGGATGACCCGAAACCCCGCCGACGCGGAAGACCTGGTCCAGGACACCTTCGCGAAGGCCTACAGCTCGTTCCACCAGTTCACGCCGGGCACCAACCTGAAGGCGTGGCTGTACCGGATCCTGACGAACACCTTCATCAACGGATACCGGAAGCGGCAGCGTCAGCCGACGCAGTCGCCCACCGAGGAGATTGAGGACTGGCAGCTGACAGCTGCCGAGTCGCACACTCCCGGTGGCCTGAAGTCGGCCGAGTCGGTGGCTCTCGAGCACCTGCCCGACTCGGACGTGAAGTCGGCCCTGCAGGCGATCCCGGAGGACTTCCGGCTGGCCGTGTACCTGGCCGATGTCGAGGGCTTTGCCTACAAGGAGATCGCCGAGATCATGGGTACGCCGGTCGGCACCGTGATGTCGCGGTTGCACCGTGGCCGACGCCAGTTGCGCGAACTGCTGGCCGACTACGCCCGCGATCGTGGTCTCATCCCGGACGAGGACGCATCAGCATCAGCTGAGGAGGAGGGGTCGTGAGTTGCGGCGAGCACCACGACGTTGACTGCAGCGAGATCCTGGAGCGTGTGTACGCCTTCATCGACAACGAACTCGAAGACGCCAGCACCGACGAGATCCGCCAGCACCTG
>JAWWOY010000209.1:0-3055 GCA_033851195.1 Kribbellaceae bacterium
CCTGGCCACTGCCGTGACCGGGCGGTCGAGGACGTGCGTGGAGAAGGGGCTTCAGCGACGGACGACGATGGCCGCGCGTGAAGTTGCCGTTACGCTACTGCTGCCTGACAAGGCAGCAAAACGAAAATCCCGTGGCCTGGGTCACATTTTCAGCCCGGCCTGGAGCAGGCGAGCACCCCAGCACAGCCGTCGGTGGCCGCCGACCTGCCGAGGCCGTGGTGATCGGCGAGACCGGATCATCGCCGCGCTCAACGAGGCTGCGGACAATGAGCCCGACGAGGCGAAGAAGGGAAGCGGTGTGCGCAACGCGGAGTTCTAAGCCCTCGGGAAGCCGCAAGTCCAACCGGTCCGAGCGCAGTCCCTCCACAAAGTCCGGGTACAAGATACGAGAGACAGGCGCGACAGCTACGAGGCCCTGCAGGACCGACCGCGCAACCCAGCCCGGAGTGACCTTGACAGGCTGGCACGGTCACCAGGAACCCGTCGAGTTGCTCGAGCGAGTCCGGCATCCGTGGCGTCCAACCGTCCCTGGCCAGGCGTCGGCGGGTGCCTGCCTGGTCGCGCGGTTGTAGCGAATCGTTCGTTTCGCCACAGCACTCAGTTGCCCGAATGGATTAGACAATCCAGAAACTGGATGCAACTATGGATCACATGATCCATTCGCAAGATGCGTCTTCGGGGCGTTACAAGGGGAAGACGGCGGTCGTGACCGGCGGAGTAAGCGGGATGGGCTTGGCCACTGCGGAACTCCTAGCAGCAGCGGGCGCTGAGGTGATCGTTACGGGGCGCTCGGCCGAGGCCGTCGCTACCGCGGAGGCTCGACTCACCGGCTCCGGAGTCGCCGTCGTTCGAAGTGACGCTGCCGACATAGGCGACATCGACGCTCTGGGCGGCCTGGTCGAGACCCGCTTCGGTCGGCTGGACCTGCTGTTCCTCAACGCTGGGGTCGCGAAGCCCCTTCCCTTCACCGACGTCTCGGAGAGCCTGTGGGACGAAGTGTTCGCGATCAACGTGCGTGGCCCGTTCTTCACGGCGCAACGATTTGTGCCGTTGCTCGGTACCGGGTCTTCGATCGTCGTCACGACGAGCATGGCTGACCGGATGGGCCTCGACGGCCTGAGCGTGTACGGACCGTCGAAGGCTGCGCTCCGTGGCCTCGTGCGGTCGCTCGCCCGTGAGCTCGCGCCACGCGGGATCAGGGTGAACGCGGTGAGTCCGGGCCCGATCAAGACGGGCATGGTCGGCAAGCTCGGCATCCCCGCGCATGCAGTCGAGGAATATCGAACCTCGACCGCGTCCGGGAATCCGTCGGGACGCTGGGGCGCGCCGGACGAGATCGCTCGCGCGGTGGCGTTCCTGGCGTTCGAGGGCACATACACCACCGGGAGTGAACTCCCCGTCGACGGAGGGATGACTCAGCTGTGATCCTCGTCACCGGCGCAACCGGAAAGGTCGGCGGCGAGACCGTCCGAGTCCTCGCCGCAGACCGTGTCCCGGTCCGCGCCTTCGTCCGCTCCGTGGAGAAAGCCGAACCGCTCGCCGCGGCCGGCGCGGAGATTGCGGTCGGTGACCTCGACGACGCTGCATCGCTCGAAGCGGCGTTGGCCGATGTCATGACCGTCGTCCTCGTCACTCCGGGCGATCCGACCCAGGAGATCTCGGTGATCGACGCGGCCGTCCGTGCCGGGGTCCGGCACGTCGTGTACCTCACGAGCAAGGCGAGCCTGGATGCACCGATCGAGCGTCGCCGCTGGCACGCACAGGTCGAGGCGGCCCTCGCTGAGTCCGGTTTGGCGCACACGCTCCTCCGTTCGAATGCCTACATGCAGAACACGCTCGCGCTCGCACCCGTCATCGCTGCGACGGGCGGATTCGCGTCATCCGCAGCGAACGGTCGCATGGGCATGATCGACACTCGGGACGTCGCCGCCGTCGCCGCTACGGTCGCGGCCAATCCCGCCTCACACGCCGGGAGCACCCATCACCTCACCGGGCCCGCCGCGATCTCCTACCCCGAGGTCGCACAGACCCTCGCCGAACTGCTCAGCCGACCGGTCAAGTACGAGGCCATCACCTCCGACGACGAACGAGCCCGAATGATCGCTCGAGGAGTCCCGGAACCCCTCGCGACAATGAACGCGCAAGCGTTCACGCTGAACGCCGGCGGCGATGCCGACTGGGTCACCGACGACGTCGCCACGATCACCGGGCGATCGCCGCGGACGTTCCGCGCGTTTGCGATCGATCATCTGAAATCATTCGACGCATGACCACCGACGTCTCCGCGCGATCTACTCCGACACCACAGACGGGTGAGCTAACAGTCAAAGGGCAGCGGACCCGCGACGGTATCGTCACCGCGGCGGCGGCCCTCATCCATGCACAGGGTGCACCCGCAACGACCCTGGCCGACGTTCGGCGATCGGCGGGGGTCAGCAGCTCGCAGCTCTACCACTACTTCACCGACAAGCAGGACCTCGTCCGGGCGGTCGTCGACCACCAGGCCGCAACGATCGTCGAGAACCAACAGGCCATGAACCTGTCCACCCTCGACGCGTTCCGTCAGTGGCGGCACGACCTCGTCGCCGACGAGGGAGCCCGATACGGGCAGGGCGGCTGTCCGCTCGGGTCCCTCGGCGCAGACCTCGCCGAGACCGACCCCATCGGCCGCGACCGCGTCGCCATCGGCTTCCAGCGATGGGCGCAGGTCATTGAACGCGGACTGGACCAGATGCGCAACGACGGCCAACTCCCGTCCGACATCAACACGAACCAGCTCGCGGTCGGCATCCTCGCCGCACTCCAGGGCGGACTGCTCATCGGCCAGGTCGAACGCAGCGCCGACGCCCTCGACGCAGCACTCGGCAACACCATCGCGCTCCTCGAAGCACTCACCGCGCGACTCGCACCCGCAACCTGAGGCTGCCCACCCATCGTCGTGCTTGACGGTGAGCTGACCATGCTGGTCGATTGCAGGCTGAGCTTCGACGCGCTGCAACGTCGCATGGTCACCGCACCGTCCAAGGCCCGAGCGCTGGTGAAGGCTGTGCCGGCA
>JAWWOY010000215.1:0-3919 GCA_033851195.1 Kribbellaceae bacterium
GGTGGTCACGAAGACGGCCTTCGGCGCGACCCGAGTGGTCGACACCCCGATCGGAGAACAACTGCCACGAATCTGCTGACCTCACCACCCACCGCAGCAAGGTCCAACACCGCAAGGTCGACCGCGATTCCACCGAGGACACCGCGGGTCTGCGGCGGGGTCCCGCCGCGAGGTCCGACCGCGAGGTCCGACCGCGGGTCTGCGGCGGGTCCACCGCGTGGTCCACCGCGGGTCTGCGGCGGGGTCCACCGCGGGGTCCGCGGCGAGGTCCCTGGCGGGGTAGGTGCGTGCGGGTTCTCGGCGCCTTTGTGCACGGCTCAGCCGCTTTTCCGGCGGGTCGATGGGTGAGTCGTGCACAAAGGCGAGGTCTGTCGGGTGGTTTGCGCCGCTTTGTGCACGGTTCAGCCGGCTGGTCCCGAAAGATATGGCCGAGCTGTGCACAAAGGTGGAAAGGGTGGAGAGGTGCTGGCGAGGCGAGCGGCGCGTGCGGACGGAGGCCCGCGCCGGCCCTGGCGGGCGAGGTTGGGGTCCACCGCGGGGTCCGCGGCGAGGTCCCTGGCGGGTAGGTGCGTGCGGGTTCTCGGCGCCTTTGTGCACGGCTCAGCCGCTTTTCCGGCGGGCTGATGGGTGAGTCGTGCACAAAGGCGAGGTCTGTCGGGTGGTTTGCGCCGCTTTGTGCACGGTTCAGCCGGCTGGTCCCGAAAGACATGGGCGAGCCGTGCACAAAGCGTGGAGTGGCATCGACGAAGGCGCGCGGCGCGTGGGATAAAGACGGCGCGTGGGCAAGGACGGCGCGTGGGCAAAGGCGGCGCGTGGGCAAAGGCGGCGCGTGGGCAAAGGCGGCGCGTGGGGCAAGGCGGCGCGTGGGGCAAGGCGGCGCGTGGGGATAAAGGCGGCGCGTGGGGATAGAGAGTGGCGGGGTTGTCCACAGATTTGCGGTAGGGGCTCCATGAGCGGGTGACCGAAGTCAGCATCGATGCATGAAACGACTCACCGACGATGTGCGCGAGTTGTTGCAGGCCACCATCGGGCAGCCCCGTCGGCGCGGGGACCTTCAGGAATTGGGGCTGCGCGACCATGATCTCCGCAGGCTACTTCGCAGCAAAACCTTGCAACGGGCCCACCAGCAGTATGTCGATGGTGAATTGGAGGCCCGGCTTGCGACGATCATGTGTGCACAGGCCGCTCACCCGAGGTCAGTGATCAGCCACTTCACCGCTGCCGAACTGACGGAACTACGCACCTGGGCTGACACCAAGCGCGACCACTCCCCACCGACAGGTGCCACCTGGCTGACCTGCGTCCCCGGGAAGAGGAGGCGGAACCAGAGACGCGAGGATGTCGTGCTCCGACGTGCCGGACTGACCGCGGCCGACCTGCGGCGCCATCGTGGCCTGCTGCTGACAACTGATGCTCGCACGGTCGTCGATCTGGCTCGGGAACTCCCGCTGCGCGAGGCGATCGTGACCGTCGATCACGCGCTGACAGTCGCCACATCGCGGGCCGACCTCCAACTGGTTCTCGATCGGCAGTTCGGCTGGCCGGGCATCCGGCGCGCGCGGGCGGCTGTCGCGTTCGGCGACCCTAGGTCGGAGTCCGCGCTGGAGTCGATCGCTCGCGTGTCGTTCGCGGCGGCCGGTCTGCCGGAGCCGGTCCTGCAGGCGCAGTTCTGGGACGGCGAGCATTGGCTGCCGGAGCGGACCGACTTCTGGTTTCCGCAGTTTCGCACGGTCGTGGAAGCCGACGGACTTGCCAAGTATGAGGCAGCGACCCCTTCGAAAAGGCGCCGACTGCTCCGGCAAAGCTTCGTCCGGGACCAGCGCCTCGCCGATCGCGACGTCGAGATCGTCCACTTCGGCTGGGAGGACGCGGTCCTGACGCCTACGCAACTCGCCGAGAGAATGCACGCCGCCTTCGCCAGGGGCGACCGCCGTACCGGCGGTCAAGCTGTCTGGCGCACAACAGATCCGAAGGACCCCCGGCTCTGGCCACAGTTCGTCCCAGACCCCTACGACTTCGAGTACGACTACGAGTTCCCCGACCTCTGATCTAGTGTCCGTGAGGGCCACGATGTGATTCGCCACGGCTCCGAGTACGGTTCCGCCATTCATTCGGAGCGAACCATGGCTGAGCCGAGCACACAAGATCGGCGGACGTCGCACCTTTGTGCACGGGGCAACCGGGGCCTCGGCCGGAAGGTGTCGATGCCGTCGACAACGAATGAATCATCCGGTTTCGCCCGGGGATCGCGGTGACCTCCTGCCGTGCCAGTGTTTTCGGAGTGATACGGGGCCGGTGGGACACCACCACGACACGCTGGTGGTTCGCTGCGCTCGTCTGCGTTGCCGTTGGCATCTTGCTACAGATGCTTTGGCACCACTCACTGGTCGATCTCAAGGTCTACCGCCTCGGCGGCTCGGCCCTGCTGGACGATCCTTCGACCTTGTACGTTCGGCCTGACCATCATGGCGCCGATCTGGTGGCCCCCGCGAGGTGACGAACGCGAACTGAGCTGGAACTTCGGCGAGATCGTGGCCGGCAACGCCTATCTCGTTCTCTCATTGGCTGCGGCGTTACTGCTTGCTCTCGGCAACCGATCACAGCCGGCCGGCCGGTGGAGCGGATCCCAAGCTGACGCCATTACCGCGGCAGGCCGATTTCAGAGTTCGGCCAGCCAGTTGTGCCAGCCGGCCAGGCCGTCGCCCCGGGTGGCGGAGACCTGGAGGATCTGGGCGTCCGGCTTCAGCCGGGCGATCAGGTCCAGGCACAGGTCGACGTCGAAGTCGACGTACGGGAGGAGGTCGATCTTGTTCAGCAGGACGAGGTCGGCGGTACGGAACATGTAGGGGTACTTGGCTGGTTTGTCGGCGCCCTCGGTGACCGAGATGATCACCACCCGGGCGGTCTCGCCGAGATCGAACAGCGCGGGACAGACCAGGTTCCCGACGTTCTCGACGAAGATCAGCGACCCGTCCGGGGGAGCCAGTTCGGCAAGGCCGGAGCCGAGCATCTGAGCGTCCAGGTGACAGCCGGCGCCGGTGTTGATCTGGACCACCCGGCTGCCGGTCGCACGGATGCGTTGCGCGTCGAGCAGTGTCTCCTGATCGCCTTCGATCACCAGTGTTTCGCGAGTCCCCGCGAGCGCGCGGACCGTGTGCTCCAGCAGGGTCGTCTTGCCCGAGCCGGGGGAGCTCATCAGGTTGACCGCGGTGATGCCGCGCTCCTGGAGATTGTGGCGGTTCAGGGCTGCCAGGCTGTCGTTCTTGGCCAGGATCTCCTGCTCCAGCAGGATTGTCCGCGTCTCCTCGACGGCCGGCGCCGGCGCATGACCATGTCCGTGTCCCTCACCATGTCCCTCACCATGCTCATGGTCATGGCTCTGTGCATGGTCGTGGTCATGTGGATGGTCATGGTCGCCGTGTGGATGCTCGTGATCGGCCGGGCGTTCCGCAACGGTGTCAGGGACCAGCGTTACCCGGGTTGCGCTGCCTTCGCCTGAACATCCACAGGTGCTGCACATGTCAACGCACCTCCACCGAGATGATTCTCAACTGCTGGCCGCTGAGCACTTCGAGGTTCGCGCTGCCACACGGGCACAGCATGATCGGTTCGTCGAGGGCGAACTCCTCACCGCAATCCCGACAATACGCCCGCCCAGCAGGCTCGTCGATGTCCAACCGGGCACCCTGCAGCCCGGTGCCGTCCGCAACGATCTCGAAGCAGAACCGGATCGAATCCACCACCACGCCGGAGAGTTTGCCGATCTCCAGCCGGATACCGGTCACCGGCCCGTCGCCGACCTTGTCGACGATGGTGTCGACCACGCTCTCGGTGATGGCGAGTTCGTGCACGCGCCGCTCCCCGGCCCGCCGGCCGCGAAGGCGACCGGTCTCCTGTCACGGTAAGACCAGCGGCCGGT
>JAWWOY010000238.1:0-3827 GCA_033851195.1 Kribbellaceae bacterium
CGTGGTCGACGGCGGCGCTGGCCACTGAGGCGATGCCGGGGGTGATGTGCGAGTCCTCCACCGCGTAGCCCAGCCTGCGCTCCTCCGCGAGCAGCCGCCGTAGCTGCGTCAGAGTCAGCGGCCCGTAGTCGGTCCGGCGGACGAAGCTCTCCGGCGACGGGAACAACGCCCGTACCTGCGCGGCGGGCAAGGCAGCCAGCAATGCGCGGCCCGAGGCGGTCAGCGTGGCGGGTAGCCGGACGCCGACATCGGTCACCAGTGTGACCGGGCGCGGTGGTTGTTCCTTCAGCAGATAGACCAGTTCGCGGCCGTGCAGGACACCCAGATGCGCGGTGTGGGCGACGTCGGCGACCAACTGAACCAGGAGCGGCCGCGCCAGCCGTTCCAGCGGATCGTGGCGCAGATAAGCGGAGCCGATCTCGAACGCGGCGACACCGAGCCCGTACCGCTTCTCCTCCGGCAGGTGCACCACGAAGCCTTCGCGGATCATTGCCTTCAGCAAGTGATAGGTGGACGAGCGCGGCAGTCCGACCGCGGAAGCGATGCGCTCCATCGGTACCGGTCCGGGCTGGGTGGCCAGGAAGGTCAATACCCGCAGAGTGCGGGTCGAGGCGGGAACGTTGCCGCTCACATTAGCGAGCGTACTGGTCCTGTCTCAGAATTTGGACGATTGATCGCGTTTGGCGCGGCCCCGCCTGATCCAGGTGCGCAAACCCTCGCCGGAGATCGCGATAACGACCAGGACCAGGGTGAGATCCCAGTCGAACCCGTCGCCGGTCGACAGCAGGAAGCCGACTGCCACGGCAATGGCGGTCAGGATTCCTGCGGAGACCAGGAATTTGGCCAGTCTGGACACGTCAGAGCGTCTTCCCCGCGGTCCAGCTGGACGCGGTCGGCTGGTAGCCGAGCCACTGGTTCACGGCGAGCATCGGCATGTTGCCGGCGTCGTTCCCGGTGAATGCATCGGTCAGCCCGGCGTCGCGGCTACGGGTCAGCGCGGCCGACTTCACCACCTTGGCGAGCCCTCGACCGCGGTGCGACGGGATCGTGCCGGTCAGGTTCGACCAGATCACACCCCGCGCGGGATCGGCCGTCGTGGTCACGAACGACACCACTGTGTCACCGTCCAGCAGCGAGATGCTCAGATCGCGCCGCAGATCTGGGTGGTTCCAGTCCGTCGCCAACCATTCGTCGTACGGCGCAACGCTGGAAAGGCCGCTCGGGTCCCCTTCGGCCACCGCGGCGGAAGCCGTCCAGACCTGGCGCGGGTCCAGTGAGTCGTAATCGACCAGGCGTAGTCCGTCCGGCACCGGTGCGGGCTCGGGTACAGCGGCCAGAGATACGCGAGCGTGGGTCAGCTCGCGGCCGATGGTGAAGCCGCGACGGGTGGCGAAGCCGCGGGATGCATCGTCGTCGTTAACCGCTGTCAGCAACTCGTGGCCTCCGGCCTGCCGCGCGGTCCGGGTGATTGCTTCGGCCAGCGCGTCACCGATCCCGCGCCCACGCTCCGCCGGTGGGACCTGAACACTCACACGAATCCGGGCGGCCTGGTCCTCGGGCGCAGGCAGCCAGGCGTTGGCATAACCGACCACAGCGCCGTCCTCGACCGCGATCAGGACGCGGCGGGCCTTGCTGGTCCGCAGCTCAGCCTCGATCCCGGCGGCCGTCTTCACCAAGTACGGCATCGCTGCCACCCACACCGCCGCGATCCCGGCGGCATCTTCAGGCGTCCCGGGACGGATCTCGAAGGGCATGACAGCACCCTAAGGGCGAGGGCAGGGGCAACGCTCTGTCACCACCGGCCAGGAATACCGGCCGACCGAACGGATCAAGGGAACGTCCTTGGTCGAGCACAAGTTGGTGTGGCAAGCAGTCCGGGCGACATGCCCTGCATACTCGGCAGTTGTGTACGTCCGGACAGTGACCACTTGGAGATGGGATGAAGAGCCAGCGGCGGGTTCAGCGGCGACGGATCCGGGGGTGGCGTAAACCGGGTGGGTGCGGTGATCGCCGATCGCACGAGCAGGTCGGGTAACCCGATTCACCGTGCGAGACGCGATCGCGAGCGGTCTGGCTGCTGATGACGAGCATGCTCGCGGCGTCGTGGCTGAGTGGTTTCGCGGCTGGCTGCTGGGCGAGGTAGATGGTGATCCGGATGTCTTCGTCATTGGGAGGCGGCGGCAGCAGCTGGATCGGCGTTGGATGCGGCTGCACTTGTACGAACTCCGAGGCCGGGTCCTGTGCTAATCCATGCGATGTGGGTGCGGCATGCCACGGTGATGTCCTCGCCGAGCTGGCCGATTTGCCCGAGCTGCATCACCATCGGGGTTTTGCCAGCGAACCTCGGTCAACCGTGCGTTTTGGTGGCCTGTCCTGCGAGGATCTGGGATTGCCAACGCCCACGGCGCCCCGTAGGGGACCCCAGATGCCGTGGTGCCGCTCCGCTCCGGCGCGGGGGTTGTTCACGGGTTGCCGGGTGCATCTATAACTTCATGGCGGACCCCGAAGTCCCTGGTGACCTTCGCCTGGGGCCGGAGAGAAAGGATGCTGGTGGCAATGCATCCAAGCCATCTTCTGCGGATCGGTAGGCAGATGCCTGAGCTGGTTTCGCGTTGACCGACACGCTGGCGCTGGCGGCGATCCGATGATCGCTGCCCGGACCACGCAGATGCAGCAGGGCTGGTTGATCGCAGAGCCGGAGACCCGGGCGGGACTGCTGTTATCCCTGGCATGGCGAGCCCGCTCAGCCGCGCCGCTGCCCACGGCCACGACTCCGGAGCAGTACGCCAGCGACCTGCAGAGTTATGCAAGCAAGCACACCGGCGACATCGACACCTTCCATGGCTCGGACTTTCCAGCGATGCCGCTGCCTGGCCCGGCCGGTGCGCTGGCCTCCAGCTATGCCTTCGACCACGACGACCTGGATCTGAGTGTGGAAACCGCCCTGATCCTCCTCGGCGTCGACGCGGTCCCCGTGTCGGGAGCCTGAACCAACGGTCACACCAGCGCACCCAGGGTCGCCATCCTCGCCGCCCTACCTGAGACTAGGCATGCTGCGTTGCAGATTGTTGATGTAGGGACGATCGCGAGGGGAGCTGGAGCGAGTGTTTTCTGTCCATCACGGCACGCTGAGTGTTGCCGACCTAGGCCGCAGCATCGCCTTCTACAGCCACTTCGGGTTCGAGCCGGTCACCCGGTGGGCGGCCGAAGACGGGTCACTGGAGATCGTTCACCTGTCGCTGGGCGGGATCATTCTCGAGCTGTTCTGTTACGCGGCGAACCGTAGCCAGGAAAGTGGCCGGTATGGGGTGGGCAACGACCTGGAGCAGGTAGGGGTGAAGCATCTGGCGCTACAGGTGTCTTCTCTGCGGGCTGCAAAGGCCTTGCTCGCCGACCTCGGGCTGCCTACGGGCACCGAGATCAGCCATGGCCGGACCGAGATCGACTACTTCTTCGTCCAGGACCCCGATGGGTTGTGGCTAGAGATCGTCGAGGACCACCGATCGTGGTGAGGCGAGCAGCCCTCGCGCTCTGTGCCCGTCAGCTGGCCGGGATGACTTGGCGGGGCTGCTGGGGAAAGTTCTTCTCGTCGAACAGCACCCACTCGGTGACGCGGATCTCGTAGATGCGGCTTGGGGTTTCACCGGCCGCCAGCTTGGTGGGATCGATGGCAGGTTCCGCGTTCGGCCAGCGTCGGCAGAAGTCACCGATCTGCTGGTCGATCCCGCGGAGAGGAAGTTGGTGTGCACGGCCGGTGAACGTGACACCTCGGGCTATCTGGCCCAGTCCCGTGAGCGGGATCGCGACGATCGCACCGGCCACTCGGG
>JAWWOY010000272.1:0-3299 GCA_033851195.1 Kribbellaceae bacterium
CTTGGGACGCGCCCGATCGGATCGGCCGCCTGAACGGGGTGGATGCGGTTGGCACGGCGAGCGTGATCGACGTCGGCGACCAGGTCGTCCGCAGCGTCGCCGGGCTGGACTCGCAGAAGGACGGCCACGCACTCCCGGTGATCGCTGCCTCGCCCGGCTTGTTCGATGCGGTCCGCGCGAACCTGCGCACCGGTCGGGTGTTCGATTCCGGGCATGACAAGCGGGCCGACCGGGTCGTCGTACTGGGCAAGCACGCGGCGGAACGCCTCGGCATCAACCGGGTCGATGTCCAGCCCGCGATCTTCCTCGGCGAGCAGGCCTACACGGTGATCGGGATCCTGGACTCGGTGACCGGACGCGCTGAACTGCAGGACGCGGTGATCATCCCGAACGGCGCGGCCAAGGCGGCGTACGCGCTCGAATCGCCGGACGCCGTCGAGATCCGGACCAAGGTGGGCGCGGCCCAGTTGGTCGCCCGGCAGGCGCCGGTGGCGATCGACCCGAACAACCCGAGCGCGCTGAAGGTCGACGCACCGCCGGTGCAAGGTGCGGTGCGGAAAGGGGTCCAGTCCGACCTGAACGCGTTGTTCTTGCTGCTCGGTGCGGTCGCCCTGCTGGTCGGCGGCCTCGGCATCGCCAACGTGACACTGCTGTCGGTGCTGGAACGCGTGTCCGAGATCGGTTTGCGGCGCGCGCTGGGCGCCGCCCGGCGGCACGTGGCCGGTCAGTTCCTGGTGGAGAGCGTGATCGTCGGTTTCCTCGGCGGCATCCTCGGTACGGCGGTGGGGGTTCTGCTCACCGTCGGGGTCTCGTTCGCCCGCGACTGGACCCCTGTGCTCGACATCAAACTGGCGGTGGGATCGCCGTTGCTGGGAGCGGTGATCGGCCTGATCGCCGGCACCTACCCCGCCTGGAAGGCCTCAGCGATCGAACCCATCACCGCTCTCCGGGGCACCTGAAGGCACGTAAGTGCACCTGTGACTGCGACGCCCGCCTGGTTGAGGGGCTGGGCTGGCGTCGCACCCTCAGGGGGTGGCGGGCACGACTCGCTTGGAGAGGCGGGCGTAGCAGGCCGCGGTGAAAGCGAACCCGAGGACGACGAAGGCCAGGACCGGGTAGGACTTGCCGCTGTCGGGCAGGATCAGCGCGCCGAGGGCGGCGGCCGAGACCTGGCCGACGTTGAAGATCATGTCGTACAGCGAGAAGACCCGGCCGCGATACACATCGTCCACGCCGGTCTGCACCAAGGTATCGACGCTGATCTTCACGCCCTGCGCGCAGAACCCGGTGAGGAATCCAGCCACCAGGATCGCCGGCTGCGTGTAGAGGCCGCCCGGCATCGCCGTCACGACCGCAGCCGCCACGAACAACACGGTGATCCACCGGCGCAGAGTCAGTACCCTCGTTGCCCACGGAGTCACCAGCGCGGCAAGGAACAGCCCGGCGCCCACTGAGACGCTGGCGATCGCCAAGGCGCCGAAGGCCTCGTCCAACTGATCGGGCCCGTAGAAGTTGTTGCGGTACAACAGGATCATCGCGACCAAGACCAGGCCGAAGAAGAACCGCAGCGAGCCGATGGCGGCCAGTCCGAGGGCCGGCTGGGGCCGCTCCCGCAGGTGCCGAGCGCCGTCCACCAGCCCAGCCACGATGCCGCGCATCGCCTCGGTGAACCCTGGTTCCGCCCCGGTGCGGTCCGGGCCGAGTTGGCGCCGCCCGAGTCGCAGAGCCAGCACTGCCGCCGCCAGGTAGATGGCGGACGTGGTACCGAGGACCGCCAGGTCGGAGTCGGTCATCAGTTTGATCCCGCTACCGACCCCACCACCGATCAGGAAGAACCCCGTGCCGGAGGTCGGAGTGACCGCGTTGGCCATCACCAGTTCGTCCGTCTCCACCACGTGCGGCAGCCCCGCGGACAGCCCGGACAGCAGGAACCGGTTCACGCCGAGCGTGAGCAACACCGTCAGATAGAACGGCACTCCGGCGTTGTCCACGGCAACGATCGACGCGACCACCAGGACCAGCACGGCCCGGGTGACGTTGGCGCCGAACAGGATCTGCCGGCGCGACCACCGGTCCAGCAGTACGCCGGTGAACGGTCCCAGGACCGAGAACGGCAGCAGCGCCACCGCGAACAGTCCCGCGATGGCCGCGGCGTCCGGTGCCCGCTCCGGCGAGAACAGCACGTACGACGCGAGCGCGACCTGGAACACGCCGTCGCCGAACTGCGAGCTGAGCCGGACGGCGAAGAGCCGACGGAAATCACCCCGCCGCAGGAGCCGGCCGAGATCCCGGATGAACTGCACGCGTGCACTGTAACTACTGGTCCATGCCGAAAACTACTGGTCCATGCCGAAACTAGTGGCCCGTACCGAGCCTCTCGGCGGCAGTCCGGCCACGGGTGTTCACCGGTGCCACACCGGACACCTGGCCGAGTCCCAGCAGCGGCATGTTCGCGTAGATGGTCTCGCTGTTGCGTGCCGGCACCACGTAGGTCTCATGCCAGATCCCGACCGTGTTGCCCTTGTACGCCTTGCGGTAGAACTCGGTCCAGGCCGGCCGGTGGGTGCGCTGCGCGTCGTTCGCGAAGGCCTGCAGTTTTTCGACCGACTCCCAGTACTGGATCAGCGTGACCTGCCGCAGCCCGGGCAGGGTCCGGAACGCGAGCAGTCCGCTGTCCGGGTCCGCCATCAACTCTCGGAGCATCGGCCCCATCGCCTTCGAGACCGGGATCCACTGCCGCAGCGCCCGCAGCGAGTTGACTCGCATCCCGATCAGGAAGACCACCACGTCCTGGTCGTACGACGCGGTCTGACGGCCCTCGATGACTCCTCGGTGACTCACTCTGCCCGGCATGATTCCCTCCACAGTCTTGGATAGCTCTACTCCCTAATATTGGAGAGTGGTACTCTCTAAAAGTCAAGAGGGAGGCGAAATGTGGATCGCGGAGTTGTCCCGTCGGACCGGCGTGCCCGTGGCGACCATCAAGTACTACCTGCGCGAGGGACTGCTCCCGTCCGGCGAGGCGGTCGGAGCCACCCGCTCCCGGTACGACGAGACGCACGTGCGGCAACTGAGGTTGATTCGCGCGCTGGTGGAGGTGGGCGGCCTGAGCCTGTCGCGCGTCCGCGACGTACTGGCCGAGGTCGGTGAGGAGTCACGGGAGTTGCACGAGGTGCTCGGAGCGGCTCACAGCGCCCTGGTTCGCGAGCCGCCCGCGGTCAGCACGGAATCCAAGGAGCGGGTGGACCGGCTGATCAAGGACCAGGGCTGGCTCGTGTACGAGGGATCCGCGGACCGGG
>JAWWOY010000284.1:0-4187 GCA_033851195.1 Kribbellaceae bacterium
AGGTCGAGGACTTCGAGGCGTTCGCGTTGGGCGCGGCTTTGCTCGGCGGCGGTGAGGACCGCGGCCTCGTCGAGCTCATCGACGTCGTATGCGAACAGGTCTTCGAACATGTCTTGACTGTATCGCATGCCGCAGACAGTTCCCGAATCGTTCTGGACCGGTTTCCCCTTATCCACAAGGGGAAATCTCACACCGGCCAGTGGCTGATGAACGGATATACGCGGCGGCCCGCAGCCTCCGGGCCCGGCTGCCCCGCCTCAAGTGGCGCTCCGCGATCGCTGCGCGACGGCCGCCGGCCGCCCTGACCCCGCCGCCCCTGACCCCGGAGCCTCCGCAGGCCCCTCGACAGGCAGACGGCACAGACGGGCCACGGCCTACCCCGACCGACACGCGGCGCCCGACACGATCACGATAGATGGATTGAATGACGTTCCCGTGGAGCGACGACATCAACGCCTACGTCACGGCGCTCACCGAACCGGTCGACTGCATCGTGTTGGGCCGCAAACTCGCCGAGGGGTTCATCCCGACCTGGGCGGCCCGGCCGGCCGGCCGAGAACGAGGCGGGCATCAACAAGATGAACAACACGCCCAAGGTCGTGATCTCCAACACCCTCACCGAGTCGCCCTGGGACAACACCGTCGTCGCCGCCGGCGACCTGACCGAGACCGTGAACAAACTCAAGGACCAGCAGGGCGGGGACATGATCGCCTACGGAGGCGGCACGCTCGTATCAGACCTGATCGCCAAGGGTCTGCTCGACGAACTCCACCTGTTCGTCAACCCGACCGCGATCGGCGCCGGAATGCCCGACTTCGCCAACCTCGAGGCCGGATGCCCGTAGTCGCCCTCCGGCTGGGTCAGCACACCGGCTTTCCCAACCGCTGCCCGATCGCCCTTAGAAGCCGCAGAGCACATCCAACCGCTGCTGGCCCTGCAGTTCCCGCTGAGCAATGTCGAAGTCGATCGTGCCCGCCTCATAGAAGCGAAAGATCGCCATTACGTCAACAACAGGCCAGACCCGCAGATTCGGACACTCGGCGTCAGCAGGGCGGAGCGGCACTGTCTCAGCCTTGGGCGCAGGTAGCACAACATCGCCCGTGGAGTACTCATACTGCCAACCACTCACCCTGACCAGATCCAGCACCGATATGTCACCAAGGCACCACTCCTGCGTCGTCGAAGAACCCGCCGGTCGTCCCGTCGTTGGGCAGGGTCGCGAGTCGGATCGCGATCGCCGCACCTTGTTCGGGGGTGCGGACGCCGCGGAAGCCGTTGAGGTCAGTCGCAGTGAAGCCGGGGCAGGCGGCGTTGATCAGGATGTTCGTGTCGTGCAGTTCCTTGGCGTACTGGACGGTGACGGCGTTGAGGAACGTCTTTGACGGCGCGTAAGCAACGGCGATCGGGCCCGTTTCGGCGCCAGGAGTGGTCTGCAGGGTGAGCGAGCCGACGCTGCTGGACATGTTCACGATCCGCGGCGACGCCGATCGGCGCAGCAACGGGAGCATCGCGTTGGTGACGCGGATAACGCCGATCACGTTCGTTTCCACGACCGCCCGCACCGTCGCTGGGTCCACTATGGTCGGTTCCTGTGGCACGCCGCCGGTTATCCCGGCGTTGTTGACGAGCACGTCGAGGCGTCCGGCGCGCTCCTCGATCAGGGCGGCAGCGGCGGCCACGCTCGCGTCATCGGCCACGTCGAGCGGTACGCCGAACGCGTCGGCTCCGGCCGCTCGCAGCTTCGCCACGGCGGCCTCGCGGCGCTGTTCATCCCGGGCACCGACACCGACGCTCCAGCCAAGGGCGCCCAGGCCGGCCGCGATCTCGTACCCGATGCCCTTGTTCGCGCCGGTCACCAGCGCGATCGTCTGTTCACTCATACGGTCAATCGTGTCCCAGGCCCCAGCGGAGCCGCCAACACCGATTCGGTGGGCAGCGATACCGCGCGGGTATCGATCCCGGTTGGGGCGGGTACCGTGGCGGCATGGAGACGCGGGAGCTGCGGTACTTCGTCGCCGTCGCTGAGGAGCTGCACTTCGGGAGGGCCGCGCAGCGGCTCGGGATCGCGCAGCCCCCGCTGTCGCGGGCGATCCGCCAGCTCGAACGGCGCCTCGGGGCGGCGCTGCTGGAACGCACCAGCCGCACCGTCACCCTGACTGACGCCGGGTTGGTGCTTCTGCGGGAGGGCCGGGCGGCACTCGATGCGGTCGAGGCCGCCGACCGCCGAACCCGCCGCGCCGCCCTCGCCGCGACCGGCCACCATGGCCTGGTCCTCGTCACGAAGGCCGGCGCGTCCAGCGAACTGCTGTCGAAACTGCTCGACGCTTACGCCGCGGAACCCGATGCGGTCAAAATCGATGTCCTCCTGTGCGGGCCCGGCGAGCAGGAACGACTGCTGCGCGACGGGCGGGCCGACGTTGCTCTGCTGCACCGGCCGTTCGACACGACGGCCGGGTTCGACACCGAGGAGCTGTGCACGGAGAGCCAGGTCGTGGTCCTGCCGGCCGGGCATCCGCTCGCCGGCCGGACCCATGTGCAGATGGCCGACGTTACCGATCTGCCCGACCTGCCGATGCCGCGCTGGCCACTCCCGGACGGTATGTACCCGGACGGTCCCGGTCCGCAGGTTCGAGACCATACGCAGCTGCTCCAGCTGATCGCCCTCGGACGCGCTTCGGCGATCGCGCCGGAATCGTGCCGAGCCCAGCTGCGCGACGGCCTCGCCGCCGTACCGGTACTGGACGCGCCGATGGTCACGACGGTCATCGCGTGGCCACCGCACAGCCGGTCCAGAGCCGTCGCCGGCCTCGTCCAGACTGCGACGCGACTCTAGCCCTGGAACGGGTCTGGGCGGCTCATCGGAAGTCCCGTGATGTCGTCTTGGCGGCGAGCGGCAATCGTTCGAGGTGGTCGGCAACGAGGTTGGTGACGCCTTTGGCCCGTTCGACGCGGCCTCGGATGATGAGGGCGCTGGAGTCCCGCGCCACGGCGCGGTGCCTGTTCCAGCAACCGACCGAGATGACGACATTGATCATGCCGGTCTCGTCTTCAAGGTTCATGAAGGTGACACCCGAGGCAGTTGCGGGACGTTGGCGATGAGTAACCACCCCGCCGACCCGCACGCGCGTGCCGGGCTCGGCTTTGCGCAACTCCGCGGCGGACAGGATGCCGGCAGCCGACAGTTGCCCGCGGACGTGCTGGATCGGATGGCCGTTGGTGGTGATGCCGGTGGCCCACAAGTCGGCCATGTCGGTCTCGGCGCCGGACATGCCGGGCAGCATCGGGGGCGGCCCGGCGGCGGTCACGCCAGCGAGTTGGCCGGGGCGTTCCTCGGCCGCGCGGCCGGCTTCCCACAAGGCCTGTCGGCGGCTGAGCCCGAAGCAGTTGAACGCTCCCGCGGTGGCCAGCGCCTCGACCTGCGCTGCGGTGATCCCGGTACGGCGGACCAGGTCGGCCATGTCGACGTACGGGCCGTGCGCGGCGCGTTCGTCGACGATCTGCCCGGCGACCTTGCTGCCGATGGTCTTGACTGCGGCCAGGCCGAGCCGGACCGCGAAGGCGCCATCGCGGCGGTGCAGCGTCGAGTCGAACTCGGAGGTCTCGTCGTACTCCCCCACCGGCGGCTGCGGGTCATCCAGGCACGACGTACTCCCAGTCGGGCCGGCGGGAGGCTGCCCGTCGACCAGGTTCTCGAGTTCGGCGTTGACGCCGGACCGGTGCAGGTCGGGGCGTCGTACCTCGACACCGTGCCGGCGGGCGTCGGCGACCAGTGATTGTGGCGAGTAGAACCCCATCGGTTGCGCGCGGAGCAGGGCGGCGAGGAACGCGGCCGGGTAGTGCAGCCGGAACCAGGTGGAGGAGTAGACGAGCAGGGCGAAGCTGATCGAGTGAGATTCGGCGAACCCGAAATTGGCGAAGGCCTCGATCCGCGCGTAGATGTCGTCGGCGGCGTCTCCGGCGAGGCCGTGTACGGCCATCCCGTCGTACAACTGCTGCTTCAGCGAGGAGATCTTCTCGATCCCGCGTTTGGAGCCCATCGCGCGGCGGAGCAGGTCGGCGTCGTCGCCGTTGATGCCGCCGATCGCCATCGCCATCTGCATCAACTGTTCCTGGAACAACGGCACGCCCTTGGTCCGCTCCAGCACCGACTCCAACGCCGGATGCGGATAGGTGACGGGCTCCTCGC
>JAWWOY010000292.1:0-9523 GCA_033851195.1 Kribbellaceae bacterium
GGGTTACATGGCGTCGGGTGCGGTGATGCCGAGCAGACCGAGTCCATCCTGCAGCACCTTCCGGGTTGCGGCGCACAGCGCGATCCGGCTGGACCGCACCTCGCCTTCGCTCGCGAGAACCGGGCAGGTCTCGTAGAAGGCCGACAGCGCAGTAGCTACGTCGTACAGGTAGGTGCAGAGGCGATGCGGCTGCAGCGTTTCAGCCACCTGTACGACGGTGTGGCCGAAGCCGCTGAGGAGTAGCGCAAGTCTCTGCTCGGCTGGTTCCGTCAGCAGAGTCACCTGGCCGACCGGCGCAGCTGCCTTGGCCAGGATCCGGGTCAGCCGTGCATGCGCATACTGCAGATACGGGCCGGTGTTGCCCGTCATGGCGACCATCCGGTCGAGCGCGAACCTGTAGTCGTTGACCCGGTCGTTCGCCAGGTCGGCGTACTTGACCGCGCCGATGCCGACAGCCCGGGCGATCTCGCTCCGGGTCGGCTCGGGGAACGGCACGCCCCGTTCGTCGAGCAAGGCCTCGGCTCGCGCCACGGCCTCGTCGAGCAGCGAGACGAGTGGCACGGTGTCGCCCTCCCTTGTCTTGAAGGGTTTTCCGTCCTCACCGAGCACGGCGCCGAAGGGGACATGCTCAGCAGTGGTTGTCACTGGCAACCAGCTGGCGGCCCGGGCGAGAGTGAAGATCTGCTGGAAATGAAATGTCTGCCGATGGTCGACGACGTAGACGATCCGGCGCGCCTGCAGATTGTCCACCCGGTGCCGGATCGCGGCAAGATCCGTTGCGCTGTAGCCGAATCCGCCGTCCGACTTCTGCACGATCACCGGCACCGGCGATCCGTCCCGACCGGTGAGCCCGGGCAGGAACACACACTGTGCACCGGCCGACTCCGTCAGCAGCCCCGCCGCGGCGAGATCATCCACCACGCCCCGGAGTTGATCGTTGTACGCGCTCTCGCCGACCACGTGCGCGCGGGTCAGCGGCGAGCCGAGTTTCGCGTAGAGCCGGTCGAACTCCGTCAGCGACACCTCGACCATCTGCCGCCAGATCGCCAGGGTCTCCGGATCGCCGGACTGCAGCGCCACCACCCGCGCCCTAGCCCGGTCAGCGAAGTTGCTGTCGGCATCAAAACACTTCCGAGCCCGCTGATAGAGCTGCTGCAATCCCTGCAGGTCAAGGGAATCGGCCTGCTCGTCCAGGAGTTGCTCGACCAGCATGCCGAACTGGGTGCCCCAGTCGCCGACATGATTCTGCCGGATGACTTCGTAGCCGACGTACTGGAGAACGGCACAGAGTGCGTCGCCGATGACGGTTGAGCGGAGGTGGCCGACATGCATCTGCTTGGCGACATTGGGCTGCGAGTAGTCGACGACCACCCGCTCGCCGCGGGTCCGGAAACCGGCGCCGTGATCGAGCAGGTCGTTCACACCCGCCGCGAGCGTGCCCGGCAGCAGGGTCAAGTTGATGAACCCCGGACCGGCGATGGCGGGTGGTTCACAGAGGTCGCCCAGGTCGAGCTTGGCGACCAGTTGCCCGGCGACGGTGCGAGCTGGTCGGCCCAGGGACTTGGCCAACCGCAACGGCAGGCTGGTCTGGAAATGCCCGAAGTCGGGCTTGGTCGCCGCCCGCAGCTCGGGGTCGAGTTCGCCGTACGACGGACCGAAAGCGGCCGCCGCGGCGGTGCACAGCCGGGACACAAGAACAGGCAGAACGGACGGCATGACAGGGGTCCTTCACCAGAAGATGACGCGCCGGAACAGGGAAGCTGGGGTGTTCAGACGGAGCGTCGTCGTCGCAGGCCGGACCGATCGCGCAGGGCGCTGACGATCACCGGGCCGGTCGACATGCCGACCATTATGCACGTATTCCGGTGATCAGCTGTCGAAGCGATGGACCGGGGGAGCCGGGGTGCGGTCGGCGAGCGGGGTGATCGGCGGGATGTCGTCCTGGCCCAGGTAGACCTTGCGGACCAACCGCTCAGCCGCTCGGCCGTCGTCGAACTCGCAGAACTTCTCCCGGAACAATTGCCGGTGCTTCGCCGCCTCGGCCTTGGCGAAGCTCCCGGTCTGCAGCGCCGCCATCAGCTCGTCCGCCGAGCGCGCCACCAGTCCCGGCGGGAACTCGGTGATGTCGAAGTAGGTGCCGCGGTCGGCCTCGTACTGGCGCTGGTCGTCGGTCAGCAACACGATCGGCCGATTCAGGTTGGCATAGTCGAAGGTGATCGACGAGTAGTCCGAGATCAGTACGTCGGCCGCCAGCAGCAGATCCTCGACCCGCGGGTGGTGCGACGCGTCCACCACCCGGTCGGAGTGAGCGGGCGGCGGCTTCGACAGCGAGTAGTGCGTCCTGACCAGGACCCTGCCGTGGTCGCCGACGGCCCCCGCCAGCTGGTCGAGGTCCAGATGGATGCCGTCGCCGCCCAGATCCACCACCCCAGAGGGAGTTCGTACGGCGTCGTGGCCGTCCCGGAAGGTCGGTGCGTACAGCACCACCAGGTGGGAATCGTCGAACCCGAGCGAGGCTCGGACCGCCCGGACAGTGTCCAGCGAGGCGTTGAGCAGTCGGTCGTTCCGGGGGAAGCCGAACTCCAGTTCCTCGAAGTAGGACGGGTAGGTGCGCTCCCAGATCTCCGACGAGTACCGGTTGGAGCTCAGGTTGAAGTCCCACCGGTCCACCTGGCGCATCAGCTCGGCCAGGTCGAGGTCCTTCGCCGCCACCGGGTAGTGCCGCAGATCCGTACCCATCGTCTTCAGCGGGGTGCCGTGCTGCGTCTGCACATGGATCTGCCCCTCCCGCTTCACCAGCTCGGCCGGCAGGTTCATGTTGCTCACGAAGTACGTCGCCCGGTTCACCAGTTGGTGGTACGCCGGGGAGCCCGCGACGGCGTACTCCACCCCTTCCGGTATCGCGGCCACATGCTCGGCGTCGATCACCCACACGCCCCGCAGGTGCGGTGCAAGCTCCGCGGCCTTCTCGTAGATCGCCCGCGGGCTGCAGGCGTACTGCTTGAACCAGTAGGCGCAGTAGACGGCCAGATTCGGGTCGAGTTGGGGCGATCGTTGAACGAGCTTGCCGACTGCGTGTCGCGGCCCCGGAAATGACCGGGCCTTGTGGGTACCGCCACGGAGTACCTTCGAGCAGGCGCGCATCGTCGAGTAAGTCGCGTAGTCGTCGTGGATCAGCAACCAGCGCCGGAAGCCGCGGCCGGTCCGGTCGGGCGCGTAGCCCTCCGGCTTCCACCGCTTGGCGAAGGCGGCCGCGGTGTGGAAGAACTCGGCCCGATCGTCGGGATCCAGCCGCTCCGGCCGGCTCAGCACGGTGAGGATGTGATCCAGCGACCGGTCGAAGGCGAACCGGCGCCAACTGGCCAGCCCGGGATCCGCCGCGATGAAGGCGTGCACCCGGTCGTACTGGTCGAACACGTCGAAGTGCCGGCGGGTGCGGGTGGCGTGGATGTTGCCGCCGGTCCGGTGCTGGCGGTAGTGCACCACGACCCGGTCCAGCGTCGCGATCCGCTCCGCGGTCAGCATGGTCGAGTAGGTCCAGGGTGCGTCCTCGTAGTACCCGGCGGTGAAGGCGAATCCGTGCAGAGTGAGGAAGTCGCGCCGGCAGGCCTTGTTCCAGACCACCTCGAGGAAGGTCAGGAAGACAGGGCGCTCGGCGGCGGTGAAGACTCCATCGCCTTCCCGGGCGAAGGCGTCGTGCCGCTGGTTGCGGATCACCCGGCCGTCCCAGAAGATCCGCTCGTAGTCGAACATCATGATGTCCGGCCGGCCGGTCTCGTCGATCCGGTCGGAGATCGCCGCCAGCGAACCGGGCAGATGAACGTCGTCGGCGTCGAGGAACAGCACGTACTCGCCGCGGCACTCCTTCAGCCCGGCGTTCCGGGCCAGACCCAGCCCGACGTTCTCGGTCAGGTGCACCACCCGGACCCGGGGATCGGCCGCGGCGTACTCATCGAGGATGCGTCCCGAATCGTCCGGGCTCGCGTCGTTCACCCCGATGACCTCGAAGTCGCTGAACGACTGTCCCAGGATGGAGTCCAGACACGGCCGCAGCCAGGCCCGCATCCGGTGACACGGGACCACGATGCTGAACCTGGGAGCCCCGGCGGGCTCGGTGCTAGCGGCCATAACAGGCCATCCTATGGTCAAGGGCATGAGCGATTCGCGCAATGAGTCAGGCGTCGACGTCTTCGGGCCGCTGGCAGGTCTCGAGGGCGTCGGATCGGCGGTCAGGGCCGCCCGGGACGCGGTCGACGTGCTGCTCCGCGACCGTGGCCTGCGACGGATCGGCCCCGAGGTGACCGCCGAGGCCCTGCTCCGTGGTGCCCACGCCTCCGCGGCGCTCGCCGGCAGCCCGTCGACGCTCGACGAGGTACGCCGGGGCGCCGGGGACGCGCGGGCCACCGGTGCCGTCCGGATAACGGCTGAACTGATGGGGCTGGCGCCGCAGGTGGACACGGCGCCGGTTCAGGTCTGGACCAGGTTGCACCAGTTGGCCGCGGCCGACCTGGTCGGCGAGGACCAGTTCGGGCATCTGCGAACCAGCCGTGAACCGCTCCCGGACGACATCGACGGTCTGCCCGAGGCGCCACCCGCGGACGTGATGTGGGAACGCCTCAGTGGTCTGGCCCAGGCGCTGACCAGGCCCACGACGGCCCCGGCGATCGTGGTCGCCGCCATGGTGCACGCGGAACTCGCGGTGCTGCGTCCGTTCGGTACGGCGAACGGAGTCGTAGCCAGGGCTGCCGAACGGGCCGTCTTGATTGCCCGTGGCATCGACCCGGTGGCGGCGACGGTCCCTGAGGCGGGGCACCTCGAGCTGGCCGGGTCGTACTCGCAGGGACTGCGGGACTACGCCGCCGGCGGGCTCACCGGCGTCCGGGACTGGTTGCTGCGCAGCAGTGAAGTGGTGGCCCTGGGCGCGGAACGTTCACCGCTCAACCATTCTTGAAGCCGGCTGGTTGCGTTGGCAACAAGGACATCCCCAGACGTGCGAACGGCGCTCTCTGCTCGAGAGCGCCGTTGCTGGCACGCCATCCAGGTTACCAAGCGTGCACCTTGTCTGCCGCCTCAGGACTTGCCTGGGTCGTGCTGCCCGGTTGGGATGGGCTGGTCGCCGCGTGGGTGCCTGGCTGCCGTGCGAATCTCTACAGAACCCGGTTACTGATTGGGTTCCTTGTGTTCCTTTGTACTCCGCCTTCTCTTTCCTGGGAAGGGGGTGAGGCACCTTCACGAAGTTGTGAAACTCAGCTCGCGCCGGCCGTCCGGGCCCGTCGGCGGGCGGCGTACAAGGCCACTCCGGCGACGGCGACGGCGGTGGCGACGGCGGCCGGCAGCCACGTCTCGCCGAACCGGGAGCGCTCGGTCAGGGTGACCGGTTTGGTGAAGTCGAGGATCGGCCAGCCACGGGCGGCCGCCAGTTTGCGCAGGTTCCGATCCGGGTTCACCGCGTGCGGATGACCTACCAGCGCCAGCATCGGTTCATCGGTGACCGAGTCCGAATAGCTGTAACAATCCTTGAGGTCATAGCCTTCCGTGGCCGCCAGGGCCTCGATCGCAGTGGCTTTGTGCGGACCGTAGATGTAGTCCTCGATCTCGCCCGTGTACTTGCCATCAGCAACCATCATCCGGGTGGCGACGACCTTGTCGGCGCCGAGCAGCTCGCCGATCGGCTCGACCACCTCGGTGCCCGAGGTCGACACGATCACCACGTCCCGGCCGGCCGCGCGGTGCTGCTCGATCAGCTCCACGGCCTCCTCGTACACGATCGGGTCGACGATGTGGTGCAGGGTCTCGGCGACGATGGCGCGGACTGTCTGCACGTCCCAGCCCGCACACATAGCGGACATGTATTCGCGCATCCGCTCCATCTGGTCGTGGTCGACGCCGCCGAGCAGATAGACGAACTGGGCGTAGGCGCTGCGCAGTACGGTCCGCCGGTTGATCAGCCCGCCGGCGTAAAACGGCCGGGAGAAGGCCAGGGTGCTGGAACGGGCGATGATGGTCTTGTCGAGGTCGAAGAAGGCCGCAGATCGGCGTGGCCCCGGGTGCTCCATGACGTCGAGCATAGGGCGGCGGGAGAAACGCGGGGCCCGGCCTTTCGTGTGGCCTGCTGGCCCGTTAGACTGTCTGGCAGTGTGACAGTGACACTGGCCTGAACGGCCCCGGCGACGGGGTCCGGATGGGCGTCCGGAGGTTTTGCACTCGGTTGCAACTGAACTGAGATGTGTGGCTTGCGGACTCGGGGGGTACATACCTCTCGACAGAGGCAGACTGTCGCCTCCTGATCGGCCCCCGGCTCCTCCCCCCGAGCCCGTGGCCGAAGACGGCCCCCGGTCACCCCCCCGCCGGGGGCCGTCGCCTTTCTCCGTTGAGGTCGGATCGGTGCGCATTTCGAGCTTTTCGCCTGTGAGAGCGCTCCCACTTTAGGCAAGGACTTGACAATGTAGTTGCATGGTCACACTTTGTGATACATGAACCCGCGTACGCGCCGCCCCCAGTCCGCGATCATCCCCCTCCTGCTCACGTTTCTGCTCGCTCTCGCCGGTGTGCTGCTGAGCTCCAGCGCCAGTACCGCGGCGACCAATCTCGTCACCAACGGGACATTCGAGACCGGCTCGCTCGCCGGCTGGTCCTGCTCCGCCGGTACCGGCGCCGTAGTCAGCGGCTCGGCCCACAGCGGCACCTTCGCTCTCCAGGGCAGTCCCACCGCCGGTGACACCGCACGATGTAGTCAGGTGGTCTCCGTCCGGCCCAGCTCGGCCTACACGCTCACCGCCTGGGTGAAGGGCCCGAACGTGTACCTCGGCGCCGACGGTGGCAGCAGTATCTGGAGCACGAACACAGCTTGGAACCAGCTGACCACCACATTCACCACCAGCGCCTCCACCACCACGGTGACGGTCTACCTGCACGGCTGGTACGGCCAGGCGCCGTACCAGGCTGACGACGTGGTGCTGGACGGCCCGGGTGGTACCGCGCCGCCGCCGGACACCACTGCGCCGTCAGTGCCGGGTGGTCTTGCGGTCGGCAGCCCGACCTCCAGTTCCCTGCGGCTGAACTGGTCCGCCGCGACGGATGCGAACGGCATAGACCACTACGACGTGGTCCGCGGTACCGATGCGGCGCAGAGCGTCGGCAACGTGACCAGTTGGACCGCGGCCGGCCTCAACCCCAGTACGACGTACAGCTTCAAGGTGCGGGCGTGTGATGCGGCCGGCAACTGTTCCGCGTACGGCGCCTCGGTCAGCGGGACCACTTCCAGTGGCCCGACGAACCCGCCGCCCGGAAACTTGCCGAAGCACATCCTCACCGGCTACTGGCAGAACTTCGACAACGGCGCGACAGTGCAGCGGATCCGCGACGTGCAGGCCAACTACGACGTGATCGCCGTGGCCTTCGCGGATGCCGACGCCAGCCGGCCCGGTGCGATCAGCTTCACGCTGGACCCGACCCTGTCCAGCCGGCTGGGTGGCTACACCGCCGCCGATTTCAAGGCCGACATCGCGGCGAAGAAGGCCGCCGGCAAGAAGGTGATCCTGTCCGTAGGCGGACAGAACGGCACGGTCTCGGTCACCACTGCCGCCGCCGCCGCCAACTTCGCCGATAGCGCCCTGGCAGTGCTGCAGGCGTACGGCTTCGACGGGATCGACATCGACCTGGAGAACGGCGTCAACTCGACGTACCTGGGCAATGCGCTCCGCAGCCTGCAGAGCCGGTTCGGTAGCGGTCTGGTGATCGCGATGGCGCCGCAGACCATCGACATGCAGTCGCCCTCGTTCGAGTACTTCAAGCTGGCACTGAACATCAAGGACATCCTGACCGTTGTCAACGTCCAGTACTACAACTCCGGCTCGATGAACGGCTGCAATGGCCAGGTCTACTCCCAGGGCACAGTCGACTTCATCACCGCACAGGCCTGCATCATGCTGAAGGGCGGGCTGCGGCCCGACCAGGTCGGCCTGGGACTGCCTGCGTCGTCCCGGGGAGCCGGTAGCGGGTATGTGTCGCCGACGATCGTGAACAACGCGCTGGACTGCCTGGCCAAGGGTACGAACTGCGGCAACTTCAAGCCGGACACCACCTGGCCGACGCTGCGCGGTGCGATGACCTGGTCGACCAACTGGGACGCGCTGAACGGCAATGCGTTCTCCAACCAGGTCGGCGCTCACGTACACGCGCTGCCCTGATCGTGCACGACGTTCGCCACGACCCGGGGCTGCTGCCCGCAGTCCCGGGTCCCGCCCCGCTGCTGGACGGGCTCGGTGTGTGCCGCAAAGACGAGCAGCTCTACAGGGTCCTGCTGGCACGCCCTGAGGCCACTACCGCCGAACTAGTGGCTGACACGGGCTGGGCGATCTCTCGAATCGCCCGGCATCTCCGGTCGCTCCAGTCGCTCGGCCTGGCAGCCCGTACGCCGGGGCGCCCGGCTCGCTACACCCCGGCGGTTCCAGAAGCGGCGATCGAGGTGCTGGCACTGCGCCAGCAGGCCGCGATCACGCAGGCCCGGATCGGTGCGTCGGTCCTCGCGCAGGAGTTCCGGGCCGCTCACCGGGCCGGGCCGTTCACCGTAGTCCGTGGCGGGGAGGCGATAGCGCAGAGGGTTTACCAGGCGCAGCAAGCCGCCCAGAGGGAGGTGTTGATCCTCGACAAACCCCCGTATGCCGCGGCGCCGGCTGAGCGAGCCCGGTTTCGGGAGGGCCTGACATACCGAACCATCTATGACATGGAGGCGCTTGGTAGTGAGGCTGAGTTGGCCGCGGCTCGCGAGCTCGCTACTGCCGGAGAGAGCTGCAGGATGCTCCGCAACGTGCCGCTGAAACTGGTGGTCACCGACCGGCGTACTGGGTTGTTGCAGACAGGCCAGGAGGTGGTCGAGCTGGGGCCGTCTGCCTTGCTCGACGGTCTGGTCAGGTTGTTCGAGTTGCTGTGGCAGCAGGCGACGCCGTTGTGGCCGGAACCTGAACCAAGTGGCCCGTTGAGGGCGGAGGACCAGCGGTTGCTGGCGCTGGCCGCGGCCGGGTTGACCGACCAGGCGATAGCCCGGCGGCTCGGAGTGGCCCAGCGGACCGTCGAACGCCGGATGCAGCGGATCCTGAAGGCTCTGGAGGCGACGACCAGGTTCCAGGCGGGGCTACGAGCCGGCCACCGCGGTCTGCTCTAGTCCGTCACGTCGGACGGCCGGATTCGTACGGCGGACAGTGGGCAGCCTGTCCGCCGTACGTCTCAGTCGGAGGTGTAGGGCTGTGTTACCCGTCACCCCCAACGGCTCATCAGAAGCCGGCGGTGATCCGGGTGAACTCCCAATCCGGCTGGGCGATGCCGCTGCAGTTGGACACCACGCCGCCACCGGCGCAGCCGCGGTCGCGGTTCACCGACCAGAACGCCAGCCGGCCTAGGCCCTTGCCCTTGGCCCAGGTGGTGATGTTCTGCCAGGTCGCCGTGCTGGTCAGCTCCTGCTGGTCCGACAGGCCGTTCATGCCCGAGATGCCCTGGTGGGCGTAGGCCTGGGCGTCGGTCCAGC
>JAWWOY010000337.1:0-5028 GCA_033851195.1 Kribbellaceae bacterium
CTTGTGGCCGTGCGGTGACGACGTCGACCCGCTCACCTAGGACGGACAACGCCTCGGCGAGGGTGGAACCTTCGGTCAGGTCCAGCAGCAGCGGTCGGCCATCCCTGGTCAACTCGGCGAGCCGGACGGCACCGGAACCCTGGTCGAGCTCGAGGTCGGGCGCCCACCGACCGACCAACGGATGCACGTCCTCGGCTCCCGGGTCGTAGCGGATGTCCGCGCCTGCCATCAGGTCCGCGATGTGCTGGACGTTCTGCGGATGGCCGAGCAGTTCTGTGAACAGCTGGCGTAGAGCCGTGACATCGCTGCCGGGGGCGATCAGCGCGGACTGCGCCTGGCTGTTCATGACCACGCGCTGTCCCACCGGTCGCCGCTCGGACTCGTAGGTGTCCAACAACCCGCTCGGCGCCCAGCCCTGGATCTCGGCAGCGAGTTTCCAGCCCAGGTTGATCGCATCCTGCAGGCCGAGGTTGAGTCCCGGGCCGCCGATCGCGGAGTGCACGTGCGCGGCGTCGCCGACCAGCAGCACCCGCCGGTCCCGGAACCGGTCAGCCAACCTTGTGTTTCCACCGATCACTCGACGAAGCAGGTGCGGGCCTTCGCCCTCCGGCGGGCCGAGAAGCAGGTCGACCCCGAGCACCCGGCGGATGCTTTCCTGCATCTCTGCGAGGCTCATCGGCTGTTCCCGGGCAGCATCCCATTCGATCGTGCTCACCAGCGGGGCTCGGCCCGGGAACGGCGCGAACACGAACAGCCCGCGCTCATTGCGATGGTGCAAAAACGGCGGGATGGTCCCGTAGCCCGGCACGACCAGGGCTCCGGTGACCGGATCGACCAGCTGGGCCGGCACCGTCGCATGCGTCGTACGGGACACCATCTTGTCCGTAGTGACGCCGGGGAAGTCGATGCCGGACAGCTTGCGGGTCAGGCTGTGCCCACCGTCCGCACCGACGAGGAACCGAGTACGTTGCTGGTACGACCCGTCCGGGCCGACGATGTCGACCGTGACGGCATCGGCGTCCTGCGACAGCCCGATAAGTTCGTGCCCGCGCCGGATCTCCACCCCGAGTTCCAGCGCGCGCTCCTGCAACACCTCCTCGATCCGACGCTGAGGCACCGACAGAACGCAGATCGGATTCTGCTCGAGCGCACTGAGGTCCAGTGGCAGGGCACCGAAGACAAATCCGGGCACCGGGCGCGGGGATTCCGAGTTGCCGGTCAGGCGCTCATGCAAGCCCCGCCGGTCGAGCATCCGCACCACCTGACCGATCAGGCCGTTCGCGCGGGGCTCATCGCTGCGCTCGGGCAGGCGCTCCAGCACGATCGGCCGTACTCCGGAGAGGCTCAATTCGCAGGCGAGCATCAGGCCGTTCGGCCCGGCACCAGCGATCACGACATCGGCAATCATCAGGGGTCCTCCAAGGTGGAAACGGCATGACTCATCGACCCGGCGCGGCACCGGGTTCGTGGGGCTGTTACGTCAGATCAGGGCACAGGCAGGCCGGCGGCGAGCTGGTCGAGGGCTTCACGCAGCAATGACGGCATCGACCGCGGCGGATCCGCGCGCTGCCACTCCCCCATCGCCACCGCGCTGGCGGCGCCGACCACCGCTGCCACCAGTCGTGGGTACATGCCGCTGCTTCCAGTGCGTTCGGCGATCGCTGCGGCCAGTTCCTCCTCGACGGCCGCGCCGACCTTCACCATCTCTCCCTGCAGCGCCGGTTCGCTCATCATCAACCGGACCCCGGCGATCCACTGCTCGTCGGGCGGTTGACCCCCACTGTCCTGACCCAGCGCGAACTGCGCCTCGACAGCGTTGGTGATGGCCTCCCACAGCGGCTCCGAGGCCGGCCGGGCGCGCAACTCGTCGGCGATCCCCAGGATGCGGTCGACGTGCCTGGCCGCGATCGCCTCGGCCTTGTTCGAGAAGTAGTTCCGGAAGGTGCGGAGCGAGACGCCGGCCTCGGCGGCGATGTCTTCCACCCGCACGTTGTCCAGCCCGCGCTCGACCGTGAGCCGGATCGCCGCCCAGCTCAGGGCGATCCGGGTCTCCCGCTTCTTGCGCTCCCGCAGACCAGCCGTGTCCATGACCAGTACGGTAGCAAAGTTTGCCTAAAGTGCAAATATGCTCTTTAGGCAGGAATTAGCCTTTGACCGCACCCGAGGCCATGCCGCGCGGGAGCCAGACGCGCATCGCGCCGATCCCACGGTTCGCCCAGCCGTAGTACGGGATCGCCACCACCTCGACCTCGTCACCGACCTGGTCGGCACTGTCCGGTTCGAAGGGCCAGTCGGCTCGATGGCCGGCCCCGATAACGCCACGCGCCTGCAGCACCGTGACACCGCCGAGCAGGTCAGGATCGTGGCTGGCCGCGATATTTGCCTCAGGCAAGAGGTGCAGCTCGTCAACGTTGACGCCGCTGCCCTGGTCCACCTGCTCGACGGCGTAGACGAGAGGTCCGCGTTCCAGCGCGACACATCCGCGCACCGCATCGACTCGCGGATCAGCACCGACCAAACGTGTCGCCATCGGCAACTGCAGCTCGATAACGTCACCGACGAACCAGTCCTGCTCATGACGGCTGTAAGCGCCGGTCGCAACCGTCTCGCCGTTGACCGTCGCCCCTTCGGCCCATGCCGGGATGCGCAGCTCCAAGGCCCAGGCACCATCGACCGTCTCCTCGACGGTGAACCGGATCGCGCCATCCCAGGGATAGTTGGTCTCGACCCTGAGCTTCACCGTGCCGCAACCGGGCAGCTCCGCGGCCACCTCGCCGGCGGCGTACTGGTGGATCTGGATTGCATTGGTGTCGTGGCTGGCCAGGTAGCCGTCGAGACTGGCCAGGGTGCGCATGATGTTGGGCGGACAGCAGCCACAGTCGAACCAGCCGCGCCGGCCGTGCGCCGGGCTGCGGTTGCCGTCCGGGTGTGCTCCGCCCCGGTGCTGGAGCGGGTTCACGTAGAAGTACTCGGTGCCGCCGAGCGAGACTCCGGCCAGGAAGCCGTTGTAGAGGATGCGCTCGATGGCGTCCCCGTACGTCGCGTCGCCGGTCGCGAGCAACATCCGCCAGGCCCATTGGATGCCACCGATGGCCGCGCAGGTCTCGGCGTACGCACGATCCGACGGGAGTTCGTACTCGTCACCGAAGGCCTCTCCCTCCCAGCGCGCGCCGAGTCCGCCGGTCAGATACGTCTTCGTCGCCAGCATGTGCGCGAACTGCGTCTTCAATGCCTCCAGCAGTTCCGTGTCGCCGGTCTCCATCGCCACGTCGGCGGCCCCGGCTGCCAGATAAACAGCCCGTACGGCGTGGCCCTCCACGGTGACGGCTTCTCGGACCGGCAACCGGTCGGAGAAGTACGTCGGCTCGTGGCCATGTGCTGCGATGACGCCATGGCCGCGGGCACCGACGAACCAGCGGGCCAGATCCAGGTAGGACTGCGTGCCGGTCTCGCGGTAGAGCTCGACCAGCGCCATCTCGATCACCGGGTGACCGTCGACGTCAACGGTCTTGCCCGGCCCGAAGGTGGCGACGAGATGGTCCGCCACCTTGATCCCGACCTCGAGCAGGGCACGGTCGCCGGTGCAACGGACCTGCGCCACCGCTGCCTGGATGAGGTGACCCGCACAGTAGTGCTCATGGCTCCACACCAACTGCTGGTAGCGGCCCTCGTCGCCATAGCGGAGCTGGACGACCGAGTCGAGGTAACCGTCCTCGCGCTGGGCAGCCGCGACGATCGCGGTCAGCTCGCGCTGGCGCTTGAGTAAGTCCTCGGAAGGATTGCGCCCGTACTCCCAGGCGATCGCCTCGAGCCACTTGTAGACGTCCGAGTCCGCGAACACCGGGCCGATCGCCTCACCCTCACCGATCCCCGCAGCCAGCCGCAGGTTGTGCAGATTGCCGGCCGACTCGAGCTGGTCCTGCCCGGACGGGATCGCCTGGTCACCGTTCCGCAACTGGCGCGGCGCCCAGAAGCCGCCGGTGATCCGGGACCGATCGAGGCCGAGCGGGTACCACCGCGCCGACGCCTGCGCGGTGGGTCCGGCTGGGGTCCGGGCGGTGGTGGCGGTTGCTTCCGGGGAAGCGCTCATCGGCGACTCCTGTACGGTGCGGAAAATACGGAACACGTTTTCCCGATCGAACGTAGGGACCCTGACGAGCCAGGTCAACCCCTCGGAACTGCGGATATGCTGAATTCTCGGCAACACCCGGGGTGCCGTCCCGGCTTCGGACAGAACACGCGGAAAGGAGATGCCGGATGCCGTCACCCAGGTCGGTGCCACGGATCACCGACGTCGCCGCGCTGGCCGGGGTCTCCACCAGCACGGCGTCGAAGGCGCTGAACGACACCGGCCAACTCCGCGAGGAGACCCGTCAGCGCGTCCGCCGCGCGGCAGAGCAACTCGGCTTCACCCCGGACAACCGTGGTCGGTCCCTGTCCTCGGGTCGCAGCTACACCGTCGGCCTGATCACCACGGACAGCTCGGGTCGGTTCAGCATCCCGATCATGCTCGGTGCCGAGGACGCCCTCAGCGCCGGCGAGATGGCACTGGTGCTGTGCGACACCCGGGACGACCCGCTGCGCGAGCAGCACTACCTGCGCTCGCTGGTGTCCCGACGGGTCGACGGGATCATCGTCACCGGACGCCGTACCGAGCCGCGCGACCCCATCGACGTACCGATCCCGGCGGTCTACGCGTTCAGCGCGTCGAACGATCCGCGGGACACCTCGGTCATCGTGGACGACCACAGCGGCGCCGCGTCGACCGTGCGGCACCTGCTCAGCCTCGGCCGCCGGCGGATCGCCCACGTCACCGGACCCGCCACGCATCGCAGTGCTAGCTCTCGAGCCGCGGCCACGGTCGAGACCGCCGCCGGGGCTTTGGTCGGTGAGCCGATGCACGGCGAATGGAGCGAACGCTGGGGCCGTCACGCCGTCGACGTACTGCTTCGATCGGAGGCCGAAGTGGACGCGATCACCTGCGGCAGCGACCAGATCGCGCGCGGCGTCTGCGATCGCCTGCGTGAC
>JAWWOY010000369.1:0-3239 GCA_033851195.1 Kribbellaceae bacterium
CAGGGTTCACACCACATCTCAGAGAACGCAGGAGTACGACGGTGAGCGAGCAGGTGGAGCACGACGCGGACGCCCCGATCGACCGGGGAGGCTACGACTTCAACGCCATGCAGGCCAAGTGGCGGCCGGTGTGGGAGCAGCTCGACCCGTTCAAGGCGCGCGACGATGACTCGGCCGAGCGGCGCTACGCGCTGACGATGTACCCGTACCCGTCGGGCGACCTGCACATGGGCCACGGCGAGGTCTTCGCGTTGCACGATGTGCTGGCCAGGTTCTGGTTCCAGCAGGGCTACGACGTGCTGAACCCGGTCGGCTGGGACTCGTTCGGGCTGCCGGCGGAGAACGCCGCGATCAAGCGGAACGAGCACCCGGCCGAGTACACCTACGCAAACATCGAGACGCAGGCGGAGTCGATCCGCCGGTATGCCATCAGCTTCGACTGGTCGCGGCGCCTGCACACCTCCGACCCGTCGTACTACCGCTGGACCCAGTGGCTGTTCCTGCGGTTCTACGAGCGTGGCCTGGCCTACCGCAAGGCGTCGTACGTGAACTGGTGCCCGAACGACCAGACCGTGCTGGCCAACGAGCAGGTGGTCCAGGGCAGGTGTGAGCGCTGTGGCGCGGAGGTCACCAAGCGCGAGCTGACACAGTGGTACTTCAAGACCACCGACTATGCGCAGCGGCTGCTGGACGACATGGATCAGCTGGAGGGCAAGTGGCCCGAGGAGATCCTGACCCAGCAGCGGAACTGGATCGGCCGGTCCGAGGGCGCCTTCGCGGACTTCGTGGTCGAGGGCCGGGAAGAGCCGATCAAGGTCTTCACGACCCGCCCGGACACCCTGTTCGGGGCCACCTTCATGGTGGTCGCGCCGGATTCGAAGCTGGCCGATGAGATCTGTACGCCGGAGCAGCGGGCCGCGTTCGACGCCTACCTGACCGCGGTGAAGGCGTCGTCCGAGATCGAGCGGCTGAGCACCGAGCGGGAGAAGACCGGCGTGTTCCTGGGCGCCTACGCGACCAACCCGGTGAACGGCGAGAAGGTGCCGGTCTGGGCCGCCGACTACGTGCTGTCGGATTACGGGACCGGCGCGATCATGGCCGTGCCCGGTCAGGACCAGCGGGACTGGGACTTCGCCGAGAAGTTCGGGCTGCCGATCGTGCGCACCGTTCAGCCGGACGAGGGCTTCGAGGGCAAGGCGTTCACCGGCAACGGCCCGGCGATCAACTCGGCCAACGCCGAGCTCGATCTGAACGGCCTGGACGTGACCGAGGCGAAGGCCCGGATCATCGATTGGCTGGAGGCCAACGGCCTGGGCGAGCGGACCATCAACTACCGGCTGCGCGACTGGCTGCTGAGCCGGCAGCGCTTCTGGGGTTGCCCGATCCCGATCATCCACTGCCCGAACTGCGGTGAGGTCCCGGTTCCGGACGACCAGTTGCCGATGGAACTGCCGGACCTGCGCGGCGCGGACCTGGCTCCGAAGGGCATCTCCCCGCTGGCGGCGGCGCGGGACTGGGTCGAGGTCGACTGCCCGAAGTGCGGCGGTCCGGCGGAGCGCGACACCGACACCATGGACACTTTCGTCGACTCGTCCTGGTACTTCCTGCGGTACTGCTCGCCGGACTACACCGAGGGACCCTTCGACCCCGAGGCGGTTCGGAGGTGGATGCCCGCACACCAATACATCGGCGGCAAGGAGCACGCTGTACTGCATCTCATGTACAGCCGCTTCTTCACCAAGGTGCTGTACGACATGGGCATGCTGGACTTCGTCGAGCCCTTCGAGCGGCTGCTGAACCAGGGGCAGGTCGTGAACCAGGGCAAGGCGATGAGCAAGTCGCTGGGCAACGGCGTGGACCTGGGCAAGCAGATCGATGCCTTCGGCGTCGACGCCATCCGGCTGACGATGGTGTTCGCCGGCCCGCCGAGCGACGACATCGACTGGGCCGACATGTCCCCGGGCGGCTCGCTGAAGTTCCTGCAGCGCGCCTGGCGGCTGAGCGGTGTGGTCGAGGCGCCGGTCGGGACCGATCCGGCGACGGGTGACCTGGCACTGCGCAAGGTCACCCACAAGACGGTGCACGAGGCCGCCGAGCTGGTCGAGTCGTTCCGCTTCAACGTGATGGTCGCGCGGATCATGGAGCTGGTGAACGCCACTCGCAAGGCGGTCGACTCCGGTCCCGGTGCGGCGGACCCCGCGGTTCGCGAAGCGGTGGAGGCCGTGGCGATCCTGCTGAGCCTGATCGCGCCGTACACGGCCGAGGACATGTGGGCGAACCTGGGCCACGAGCCGACCGTCGCCAAGGCCGGCTGGCCGAAGGTCGACGAGGCATTGCTGGTCGAGGACGCGGTCACGGCAGTGGTGCAGATCGCCGGCAAGGTCCGGGATCGGCTGGAGGTGTCGCCCGAGATCAACGACGCCGACCTGGAGCAGTTGGCGCTGGCCTCGGCGACGGTGCAGAAGGCGCTGGACGGCCGGGGCATCCGCAAGGTCATCGTGCGGGCGCCGAAGCTGGTCAACATCGTGCCGGCCTGAGTGGCTGACTGATGCGCTCCGAGTTGATCACGGTCGTGACCGGCAGCCACGAGGTCGTGATCGACCTGACCAGGCAGTGCGAGCAGTTCGTCGCCGCTGAGGCCCACCAGGCCCAGGGCGACGGACTGCTGCACCTTTTCGTGCCACACGCGACGGCCGGGATCGCGATCCTGGAGACCGGTGCCGGCAGCGACCAGGACCTGCTGGCGCTGCTGGCGGAGTTGCTGCCGCGCGACTTCGACTGGCGCCACCGGCACGGCACGCCGGGCCACGGGCGCGATCACGTGCTTCCCGCGCTGATCCCGCCGTATGCCTCGGTGCCGGTGATCGGTGGCCGCTTGGCGCTGGGCACCTGGCAGTCGATCTGCCTGGTCGACACGAATGTGGACAACCCCGACCGACAGGTCCGGCTGTCCTGGATCCCGTGCTGAAATCCCGCTCCGACTGCACTAACTGGAAAAGGGACTACCAGGTAACAAGAATTTCCGGTTTTTTGGTGACTTATCGCGATGTTGCCGATTACGTTACGTATGCGTAACACATTTCCGCTTGAATACAGCGCATGGCAGCCTTTGATTCCATCCGCTATCGCTGGGTCGGATCGTGTCTTGGACTCGGCACTGAACTCGTGGTTCGCGCCACCCGGAGCATCTGCGACGGCAGCCTGCTGAACGCCGATTCCGGCCGCGCCGACACCCGCGC
>JAWWOY010001129.1:0-5035 GCA_033851195.1 Kribbellaceae bacterium
CGAGTACGGCGAGGAAGAGGAAGGCGCCGAGGGCGAGGAAGAGCCCGAGGACGAGTACGACGAGGAAGAGGAAGGCGCCGAGGGCGAGGAAGAGCCCGAGGACGAGTACGACGAGGAAGAGGAAGGCGCCGAGGGCGAGGAAGAGCCCGAGGACGAGTACGACGAGGAAGACGAGGAAGAGGCGCCCGAGGACGAGTACGAAGAGGAAGAAGAAGAGGAAGAGGCGCCTGAGGACGAGTACGAAGAGGAAGAGGAAGAGGAAGAGGCGCCCGAGGACGAGTACGACGAAGAAGAGGAAGAGCCCGAGGACGAGGACGAGTACGACGAAGAGGACGAGTACGACGAGGAAGAAGAAGAGGAAGTGGCGCGTCCGCGCCGCCTTCGCGCGAGCTGAGCAGCTCGGCCGACATCACTGAGTGGAAGGTAGGAGACACATGACCGTGGCAGCTACCGGCCAGCGTCGTTCCGGCGGCGGATACCTCGAGAGACCTTCACCGAGCAGCTTGGCAGATGTCATCGACACCATCCTCGATAAGGGTCTGGTCATCGATGTCTACGTCCGAGTGTCGCTTGTCGGCATCGAACTCCTCACCATCGACGCACGCATCGTGATCGCCAGCGTCGACACCTATTTGCGGTTCGCCGAGGCGACCAACCGACTCGATCTCTACGAACAGGGTGGCGAGGGCCTGCCCGACATCATTGAGGGAATGCAGGAGAGCGGGGCGTCGGGCAAGACGCGCGGGGCCTTGACCGGAGCGAAGGAGGCCCTGTTCGGCGGTGACGATGACGGCGATGAAGACCAAAGGGAGCCTGAGGAGCGCCCGCGCCGCCGGCCGGCAAAGAAGTCCACAGCGCGCCGGCGAAGGGCTGAGTAGTTATGACTGTCACTGCCAGCGACGGTTACTGCTACCTGTACGGCATAGCGCCCGCGAACCTGGAGCTACCTGACAACCTCACTGGAGTGGACGACCAGGCAGTCAGTCTTGTCTCCGCCGGCAAACTGGCCGCAGTCGTGAGCCGGATCGACATCGACCGGACGGTTGGTCGACGCGCCGATCTGATCAGTCACAGCCGAGTGCTCGACGCGGTCGCGGCCGCGGGTACTGTCATCCCGTTGCGCTTCGGCTCGGTTCTCCAGAGCCAGTCGGAGGTGTCGAAGCAGGTCCTGGAGCCCGGCTCAGAGCGCTTCGAGGAGATGCTCGACGACCTGGCCGGCCGATCGCAGTTCACCGTGCACGCGCGCTACGAGGAGAGCCAGGTTCTGGCCGAGATCGTCGCTGAGAATGCCGAAATCGCAGACCTGCGATCGCAGACCCGTGACCAGTCGGAGGATGCGACGTACCACGCGCGAGTCAGACTGGGCGAGCTCGTGATGCAGGCACTGGAAGCCAAACGGGCGATAGATGGTCCCGTCCTGCTCGATGCCCTGCTGGCATTTGCGGCGGGCTGCAATGTCCGCGCCAGCGCCGGCATGGACCATCTCATCGATGTCGCATTCCTGGTCGACGACAAGCAACGCGACGCTTTCGAGGCAGCCGCTGAGCAGGCAGCCGGCGAGCTGGCCGGGCGTGCACGGGTGAAGCTGCTCGGTCCCACCGCAGCCTACGACTTCGTCGCGGTCGAGGAGTGACTGATGGGTCTGTTCATGGGCATTCTCAGTCTCCCGCTGGCTCCGGTCCGCGGGACCATCGCGATTGCCGAGCAGATCCGCCGGCAGGCCATTCGCGAGTTCTACGACCCGGCATCGATCCGCCTGCAACTCGAGGAGGTCGACCGGCTCAGATCGGCGGGCGCTCTCAGCGACGAGGAGGCCGACGCGCTGGAGGACGAGCTGGTCGAAAGACTACTGGTCGGTCAATCGCAGCCTGAGGGCGAGGCCTGACTCTATGGCAACGGCACGCAGGTCCACTGAGCGTGAGGGCGCGGCGAGGAAGGGACCCGCCAAGAGAGCCACAGCGAAGAAGTCACCAGCCAGGAGCACCGCGGCGAAGGAGTCGCGGGGCGATCCGACCGATGCGCAGCGAGCCTCGCCGGACAGGACTGTGGCCGCCAGTCGTGACCACGCCTCGGAGGATGCCCCCCGAAGGCGCCGGCCGCGATCGATGCGCACCGTTGCGGCGCGTGCGGCTAGTGAGTTGACCGGGCTGATCGGCAGGCAGGTTGAAGGCGTGGTCGGCGTGGAGCAGGTCGACAACGGCTGGCGCGTCCAGGTCGAGGTGGTGGAATCTCGACGGATACCGGACACGACCGACATTCTGGCGATTTACGAAGTTGACGTAGACCCCGATGGTGAGGTGACCGCCTATCGCCGGCTCGACCGATACGTCCGCGGCCGCTTCAGGGAATGAGCGCAGACGAATGACGGAACCGATGACTGCGAACGGGCGACCGGGCGCTCGGTACGGCGGGCAGCTGGCGCGGCCTCAGCCGGAGAGCCTGGCAGACGTGCTCGAGCGAGTGCTGGACAAAGGCATCATCATCGCCGGCGACATTCGCGTGAACCTGCTCGAGATCGAACTGCTGACGATCAAGATCCGGCTGCTCGTCGTCTCGGTCGACAAGGCCATGGAGATGGGCATCGATTGGTGGACCCGCGATCCGATGCTGTCCGGGAACGAGAACGAACTCGCCGAGGAGAACCGGAGGCTCCGCGATCGAATCGACGAGCTGGAGTCCGACCATGGGGACGAACTGGAATCTGACCGTGAGGAAGAGCTGGAGTCTGACCATGGGTGATCCCGGGACCTACATCTACGCCGTCGGGCGCGAGCTCTCGGCGGATCGGATCACCTCGGTCCGCGGCCTGGGCGGCTCAGAGCTCCGCTTGATCGAACAAGAAGGGCTCGTCGCGGTGGTGAGCACCGTAGACCTCGATGAGTTCGGCGAATCAGGTCTTCGCCGCAATCTCGAAGATCTCAGCTGGCTCGAGGAAGTTGCCAGGGGCCACGATGAGGTCGTCAGAAGTGCGGCGGCAGCCGCGCCGACCATCGCACCTCTTCGACTCGCCACCATCTGCCACACCGACGAGGGGGTCCGTCGACGTCTCGATGAATGGCATCACGATCTCGTCCAGGCGCTCGACAGGATCGAAGGCCGCAGCGAGTGGAGCGTGAAGGCCTACACGACGCCACCGGCGCCAACGGTCGACCGGGACGAGACGGAGGTCCCCGACTCCGGCACGGCATATCTGAGGCGGCGACGTGCCCAGCTGGCTCAGGACGAGCAGGCTGCCGTGGACTCCGCGGTGGTCGCCGACGAGGTGCACTCCGACCTTGCTGCGGGCTCCGTCGCCAGTCGACGGCTCGCACCGCAGGACCGGCGGCTGAGCGGTCACAGCGGAACCATGACCCTGAACGGCGCATATCTGGTAGACACCGACCGGTCAGATAGCTTCCACGCCCTCGTGCGGGACCTGGCCGAGCGCCACCCGGAGACCCGGCTCCAGCTTGACGGACCGTGGCCGCCGTACTCCTTCGCAACTCTGGACGACACCCCGTGACCGTGCTTTCAGACACGTCACACCAGCACGCACCCGGTCGCACCGAGCCGGTCGCGCTGGTAGACCTTCTGGATCGTCTACTGGGCACCGGCGTCGTGTTGTCGGGTGACATCGTCATTTCGCTGGTAGATGTGGATCTGGTGCGGATCCAGTTGTGGGCGGTCATTAGCTCTGTCAGGAATCAGTTGGGACCGCAACCATGACCGACAAGTCGCACGGTGTCCCGCAACGGCTCAATGCCGAACCAGAAACCGTCGAACGTGAGCTCTTCAAACTGGTGCTGACGATCGTCGAGTTGGTCAGACAGTTGATGGAGCGACAGGCCTTGCGACGGATCGACCAGGGGGATCTCACGGACGAGCAGATCGAAGACCTGGGTCAAGGCCTGATGCGGCTGGAACAAGCTATGACCTCGCTACGGGAGCGCTTCGACCTCACCCCGGCGGACCTGAATATCGACCTCGGTCCGCTGGGCAGCCTGCTCGGCAAGTGATGTTTGCAGCAGGTCGTTGGACGACCCAGACCTGCGGGACGTAACTCATTACAGACGTGTCGATACTGCCGTCGATGGGCACAGGAAGTGCAAGAGGCCGCGGTACGCCGAACAGTCGAGTCCGTAGCTGAAGCAAGACCCAGAGTAGGTGTGTGGCCGTGAGGGTGTTACGAGGAGCTGCCTCCATCGTAATTTGGCTGCTGGCGACTGTCCTACTGGTTGTCTCGTTGGTGCTTTGCATAACCCTGATCTTGTTGCCGTTGGGTGTGCCGCTGATGTTCCTTGCCTTCCGTCTTTACGGCTATGGCGTCCAGCTGATGATGCCTACCCCTCGTGAGGTGAAGCGGAACATCAGGAAGCGGTTCGGATTGCGTCCAGGTGGAGGAGAGATGAAGCAGGCTGGCAAGCGCGTCCATGGCGCGAAGCGAGACCTTGGTAAGCGCGTCCACGGCATGAAGCGGGACGTCGGGAAGCGGAACGGTGGTCTCCAGGGCAAGCTCCATGCTTGGAGTCGCCGGGCAGGAGATGCGCTGCCGGGCCGGCGTCCGCGTGGTTCCGGCTCAGGCGACCTGAAGCAGGCCGGCAAGCGTGTCCGTGGCGCGACGCGAGACCTTGGTAAGCGCGTCCACGGCATGAAGCGGGACGTCGAGAAGCCGAACGGTGGTCTCCAGGGCAAGCTCCATGCTTGGGGTCGCCGGGCAGGAGATGCGCTGCCGGGCCGGCGTCCGCGTGGTTCCGGCTCAGACGACCTGAAGCAGGCCGGCAAGCGTGTCCGTGGCGCGAATCACGACCTTGGAAAGCGCGCCCACGGCAGCAATCGCGACGTCGGGAAGCGGACCGGACGTCTTCAGGGCAAGGCCCATGCTTGGAGTCGCCGGGCAGGAGAAACGCTGCACAGGCGATGAGTCAAGGGAGCCAGTCATGGTGAACCTGCTGGTCAAACTGCTGGCCAACGCGATCGCACTCGCCGTCGCGGCCTGGCTGCTCAGCGGCATCACGATCCATGGCTCGACAACCACAGCCAGGGTGCTCACCTTGCT
>JAWWOY010000391.1:0-3450 GCA_033851195.1 Kribbellaceae bacterium
CCAGCTCGGCCGCGCGGTCCTCGTCCTCCGGCAGCGGGTCGGCCGCGCGGACCTGGCGCCGGCGGATCCGGTCCAGGCAGGCGTTCACCACGATCCGGTGCAGCCAGGTGGTCACCTTGGCGTCGCCGCGGAAGGAGTCGGCCCGGCGGAAGGCCGAGATGAACGCCTCCTGCAGCGCGTCAGCCGCCTCCTCGGGTTCACCCAGCGTGCGGATGGCGACTGCCCACATCCGGTCCCGGTGCCGCTTGACCAGATAGCCGAACGCGTCCGGGTTGCCGGCCACGTGCAGCCGGAGCAGCTCGTGGTCGTCCATCGCGTCGTACGCGAGTGGGCGGGCCACCGGTTCGCCGAGCGAGCCGGTGGCGCCGATCCGGGTGATGTCGGACGTCATCGCTGGACCGAGACCTCCGAGATCTCGCCGCGGTAGCCGTTGCCGTTGGCTTCCTTCGGGAGTCTGGTCAACCAGACCAGTACATACCGAGTCTTGACCGCGGCCGTCGGCTTCAGTACCGCGGTGGCGCCGGCTTTGTCGGCCGTGGCCACCGGCTTCCAGCCGTCCACCGTGGACGCCGACTGGGAGGGATCGACCTTCGGCACCTGCAGTTCGAGGCTGGTGCCATCGCCGACCAGATTGACCGTCACCTGCGACACGTCCGTCACTGTGCCGAGGTCGTAGATGATGCCCACGCCCTTCTTGATGCCGCCCAGGTCCGGCCGATTGCTGTACGACATGGTCGTCCAGGTGGTGCTGGCCTTGCCGTCGAACGTGTTGGGCACGTCGGCCGGGTGCTCCGAGCCGTTGCCGTCCGGCGGCGGGTCGAAGTCCTTGGCCGTGACGATCTTCACCGTCGTGTTCGCCGGCGGCGCTGGCGGCGCGGAAGTCTGCGGGGTGTTCTGGGTGTTGTCACCCGAGCCCTGGTCCTTGTTGATCGCGCCCTTGACCAGGAACTGAGCCATCGCGATCACGGACAGCAGAGCCAGGACGGCGAGCAGGATCAGGATCCGGCCGCCCCAGCTACCGCGCTGACGCGGCTCATCCGCCGGGGGCTTGCGCCGCCCGTTGCCGTTGCCGGACGGGGCCTGGCGTCGTACCGGGCGGGCGTCCGAAGGGGGCATGTACGCCGTACTGGGCTCGACGTGGCCGTTGCTGGCCGCGGGGGAGACGGGCGGCGGGCTCGGGTCGAGGGCCGGTGGCAGTTGGATCGGCGGGACCACGACCGTCGCATCGTCGACACTGCCGTTCTGCCGGGCCACGGCGACGGTCTCGTCCGACATCTGGCTGGGTGGCTCGTGCGAGCTACCGATGACGCCGGACAGCGCAGCAGACAGGCCAGCGGCGCTGTTGATCGCTACGGCGTGGTGGCGCGGTGGGTCACCCAGCAGCCGGTCGGCGATGTCGTCCAGTGAGCGCGGCACCCCGGCGCGGACCTGCCGCGGGCTCAGCAGCCGGCCGTGCTCGACCGGTGCGGGCTGCAGACCCCAGGCCGGGGTCGAACCGGCCCACCGGCCGGTCAGAGAGGCGTACAACAGTTCGCCGAGAGCGCGGACGTCCTGCTCCGGCGAACCAGGGCCAGTGGACCGCAGCGCGGCCTCGGTGGCCAGGCCGACGACCTTGATGGCTCCAGCATCGGTCACTACAACCGTGGCCGGGCTGATCGAGCCATGCGCGAGGCCGGTGCGGTGCAGGTTCTCCAGCGCTTCGGACACCTCGCGGGCCATCCAGCCGGCCTGTTGGCCGGTCAAGGGTCCCGCGCCGAGCATCCGCTCGAGCGGCCGACCACCGGACCACTCCCGGACGCAGTAGGTGACGCCATCGTGCATGTCGCAGTCCAGCACCCGCAGGAAGCGTGGGTCGGCTGCGGCGGCAGCCCGCCGGGCGGCGTCGAAGAGGTGGTTGGTGCGGGGGTCGCCTATCGGCAGCACATCCACTACAACGGCCCGACTGAGAACCTCGTCCACTGCTCGCCAGACACGCGCACCGTCGATCTCCGCCAGCAACTCGGCGATCCGGTAGCGGCCTGCAAGCAGAGCACCCGGACTGACCGTCTGGTTCGACACGGTGTCTCTCGCCTTCCTCGATGCGCAAGTCCCTGCTTTTCAGCACCGGATCCGGTTGGCGGGGACCCGGTTGCAACCGGTTGGCGGACCGATCGCAGACCCCATGCTAGAGCCTGACCACAGCAGCCTGCCGGTGCACGAATGCACAAGCGCGTGGTCATGAGTGGACGGACCGCCCGGGCAGCCTGGATGTGATCATGCCCACGACGTCGGTGACTTCGTGAATCCTCAGTACCCGTGCCAGTCCGACGTACACGGGAAGCATCACGATCGCGGCGATCACCAACTGGATCGCTGAGGTGAGTGGTCCGTGCCAGTCGGTGGCGGAGTCGAGCAGTGCCAGCACCACCCAGCCGAGACCGGCGCCGACCACGGCCGCGATCATCATCGCCAGCAGCGGCAGCCCGATCCCGGCGCCGCGCACCCTCGGCACTCGTCGCTCCAGCACCCGGCGGGACATCAGGACGGCGACCAGGTAGGTGAGCGAGTATGCACCACCCAGTACGACGCCGCTGAACCGCAGGTGTGACTCGTCCAGCAGCACCCGCACGCCGATCACCGCAGCGGCGATGTTGGTGGCTGCGATGACGCACTGCAGGAAGAACGGCGTCCGGGTGTCCTCGAACGCGTAGAAGGTGCGCAACTGGAAGTACTGCACGGTGAACGGGATCAGGCCCAGCGCCAGAGCCATCAACGTGTACGCCATCAACTGGGTGTTGTCCTTGCCGGCGCCGTACCCGGAGATCACCATGGTGATCGGCTGCGCGAAGGCGATCATCGCGGCGGCGGCCGGTACGACGATCGCCAACGTCTGCCGGATCGATCGAGCCGACAGGCGGGCGACCTCGGTCACATCGCCCTGCGCAGCCAGCGTCGACATCTGCGGCAGCGCGGCCGTCGCCAGGGACACGGTGACGATGCCATGCGGCACCAGGATGATCAGCATGGCGGTGCTGTAGGCAAACAGGCCGGCCTTGGCGCCCGGACTGTCCGAGGCACTACCGGCGATGGCGAGCTCGGTCACCACCACCAGGGTCACCTGGTTCACGGCGACGAACAGCACGGTCCACAGACCCAGCTTGGCGGTCCGGCCGAGCCCGGTGCCGCGCAGGCCGAACTTCGGCACGTACGTGTGGCCGCTCGCCTTCAGGTACGGCAGCAGCACCAGCAGTTGGATCGCGATCCCGAAGGTGTGCCCGAGGCCGAGCAACAGGGCCTCGCCGGTAGTGAAGCTGGGCGGGGCATCGCCGACCCGGTAGACCAGTAGGAACACGATGATCGAGGCGCAGGCGACGATGTTGTTCGCGATCGGTGCCCACATCATCGGCCCGAACCGGCGCCGCGCGTTCAGCACCTGCCCGACCAGGACGAAGGCGCCGTAGAAGAAGATCT